>CBFGPU010000465.1:0-3384 GCA_965650715.1 uncultured Haloferula sp.
GGAGTATCCTTCGCCGGCGTTGGCAACCGTAAGGGTGACCGGCATGACGGCTGCCAAAGCCATCAAGGTGGCGGCAGTCCTGCAGGTGCGATTGGTTGGCGTTTTTTGCATGGTTGGGGCTGTGTTCTGCCGGGCTGACCGGCGGTTGGGAAGCGATTTTTTCAAAAACGAATTGATTTACTTTGTAGCTGTGCCGCCCTTCGGAATCGTGGCGGTTTGCTTCTCACCTTTGGCATCGGTGTACTCCACTTCGATGCCTTCCGGCGTCACCTTTTTGAGGAGGTAATTCTTCTCCGCGGCACCCGGCGGCAGCGCGAAGGTGGTACCTTCCTCGACCTTGAATTCCTTACCCGCCTCGCCGATCGCCTGGAGATCGAGCACCGCGGTGCGATCAAAGTAGGCGTGCGAGTCGATCTCCGCATCGGGAAGACCGTATTGGGATTCGTACTTCGTGCCCTTCTTGTTGGGCTTGAGGTCTTCGTACTCCGCGACGTTGACGTTCTGTGTCAGGTTCGTCTTCGGACTTGTAACTTCCTTCTGGACGATGCCGATGAACTTGAAGCGGTTCTGGAAGGGCTGCTTGTCGACGAAGAAGGTATCTCCCGGGGCCAGCATCGAGGCGGCGCTCACGCGGTTGGTGAAGGGCTTCTTGTCGGGCATCTGGCCGAGGAGCTTGGGGGCCCACTTGCCGTCGGACTCCAGGCCGAATTCCACATACCACTTGATCGACTCGTCCTTGAGATAGGCGAGCTTGTTGATCAGCGGAGGAATGCTCTTGGCATCGACCGGGTGGCTCTTGCCTTCCCATTCTTCCAAGTTGGAGAACCCGTCGCCGTCGTCATCCCGCTGGGGAGAATCGGCGTAGGTCATGTTGGCTCCGGTTTCGATCCACCATTGGTTCGGAATGGGCGGATGCACCACGCGGCTGCCGCCGATCGGATCGACCGGGTCGGTGAGGTTGTTCTTGTCGACGAAGAGCGGGATGCCGGTGAAGAGATCCACCTTGCGGTCGCCGGCCGCTTCCGCAGCCTCGATCTGACGGTTCGAGGTAAGCGAGCTCACCGCCTTGGCAGTGGCCGGAGCTTCCGGAATCGCGACATCGTCGCCCCCGCTCGTGGCCGGAGTGACGGCGAAGTCGGTTTCAACGGCGCTGAGTTTCATGAAGCCCAGGGCGGCGAAGCCGATGGCGCAAACGCCACCCACGCCGAGCAGGACCTTTTCAAAGTTTTTCGGTAGTTTGGACATGACCGTGGGTTCTTGGGGCTACTTTTTGGCGGCAGCCTGCGGTGCTTGGTCGAGGAATTGGATGATATCGAGGCGCAGGAAGACGTTGATCTTCTCCTTGCCCAGGACTTCCTGGAGGATCACGCCGCTTCCGCCGGCCGGAGCGGCCGGCTCCGCTGCAGGAGCCGGGGTTTCTTCCGCTGCGGGAGCTGCGGGCTCTTCACCGGGCAGGACAAATCCGCCGGCAGCGGCACCGCCGAAGGGATCGGCTCCCGGGGCGGCGGCTCCTCCCTCAGAGGTGGCGGCATCCTCTTCGGTTTTGAACATGCCGTCCGCGGAGGTCGGGGCCTTCAGTTTCTCGTTCACGATCCGGACCGAGCGGATCACGTAGTAGTACTTCCCGGAGTCATCGAGAGAGGAGAGGAACTTGCGGAAGACTTCCTCTTTCCCGCTAAAGGCGAGCTCGAAGGGCAGCGCACGGTAGCTCTTGCCCTTGGCGTCGAAGGTTTTGCCTTCTTCCTCCTCCAGCAGCGGCCGGTAGGTGTTGAGCACCTTTGCCGGACCGGAGGCGGCAAGACCCGCGAACAGGTTGGTAATGGCCTCGAGTTCATAGCTCAGGATGCCGGTGGCTTCCTTGCGGGCCGGAGCTTCCCGATAGGCCTCGAAGCCCATGAAGAACTCGGCGGGCACTTCACCCTTGGCGTCGGTGATGGCCTTGGTGGTGGCATCGAGCGCCTTCCTCACCGCGTCGTTGAACTCGCCCGGCTCGATGTTCGGCGGGGTCGGCGTGCGGAACTTGTCGAAGGACTTGGCCAAGGATTCCACGGACTCCTTGTACTCCTTCACGGCCTTCTCCTTCGCGGAGAGGTTGTCCTCGTTCGGATAGACGGGGCCCTTCACCATCTTCTCCACTTCGGAGGCGGTGGTGTCGTATTCTTCCTTGGTTTTCGAGTAGCCTTTGCCGGCGGCGACCGCCCAAGCGATCAGGCCGACAGCGGCGACTGCGGTGATACCGCCGAGTCCGGCGGCGAAACGGTTTTCCTGGATCCAGCTCATGGTCGAGGCGTGTTAAAGGGTTTGGGTGACGATCAGCGGACGGGAACCTCGCGGGAAAGCGGGATGACAAGGACGAAGGGCGCGGCGAATTCTTCCGGAGCCGGAGCGGTATCGAGTTGCTTGACGATATCCTGATCCGCCAACGCGACCGGCTCGGTCCCGAACTTCGCCGGAGTCTTGCCGGAAGCGGGAGTGAAGGGCAGCGCCTGGAAACTGAGGTGCTGCGGATTCGCCCGGAGTTTCTTCAGGATATCGTAGATGATGTTGCTTCCGCGCGGATTGCTGCGCCAGAAGCCGGTGATGCGGATCGCGTTCGCGGTCGGGGTGATCTCCGGAGCGGGAGGCGCGTTCTTCGCGGGCTTCTTCGCCTGGGCGGTTTCGACCTTGATGTTTTCGAGCCCGCTGTTGCCATAGGCCAAGGTGTAGAATTCGTTCTTCACCGTGGCCCGCGGCTTGTTGTCCTTTTCAAGGGCCTGATAGCCGTGGAGCGGTTCGAAGTCGGTGATCCACACGGCATCGCTGGCGAAGCCGGCTTGGATCTCCTGGATGGTGTCGAGCCAGAAGCTGCGGTCCTCCTCGGTCTTCGTGTACTGCGATGCGCGGGAAACCAGATTCTCCTGCTGCTTGACCTGGCTTTGGAGCGGCGTGTTGTACTGCTCCAGTTTCGCCTTCTGCTCGGTCAGGCCCTTGAGTTCGCTTTCGGCATTGGCCTTGGCGAGGGTATTGAAGAGCGCCCATGCCGCAAGACCGCCGAGGAACAGGGCAGCCGCTCCGATGAAGAAGGGCTTCTGCTTGTCCGCGGTGCGGGCGGCCTGAACTTTGGTCGGGACCAGATCGATGTTGATCGCGGACTTGCCGATACTGCGCAGGCCGAGGCCGATGAGCTCGCCCATCAGGTGCGCCTCGCGGCCCAGCCTTTCGGTATCGACGTTCTTGCCGACGGAAATCGCGCTGACCGGATTGAAGAACTCCACCGGCAGGTGCAGCTTTTCTTCGAAGAACTCCTTGGTGTAGGGCAGGTTGGCACCGCCGCCGGCGAGCACCACCATCTTCGGCGCATTGCCGCCGTGCTGGCTGCGGTAGTAGTTCGTGGTGCGGGCGATT
>CBFGPU010000466.1:0-3373 GCA_965650715.1 uncultured Haloferula sp.
TTCGAGGATTTCGGCAGCCTTGATGCCTTCCCAGGTGGAGGCGATCTTGATGAGGATGCGGTCTTTCGAAATGCCTTCCTTCTCGTATTCGGAGATCAGGTGGTGGGCCTTGGCGACGGTGCCTTCGGTGTCGAAGGAGAGGCGGGCGTCGACTTCGGTCGAAACGCGGCCCGGCACGATCTTGAGGATCTCAAGGCCGAAGAGGATGAGGATGCGGTCGAGCACGGAATCGATCAGCGCCTGGCCCGAGAGGGAGGAACCCTTGTGCTCGGCCACGGCCTTCTCGACGAGGTGCTTGTAAGCCGGTTTTTCGGAAGCCTGGAGGATGAGCGACGGATTCGTGGTCGCGTCCTGAGGCTGGTAGGCCTTCATCGACTCGAAATCGCCTGTGTCGGCGACGACGGTGGTGAACTGCTTGAGTTGGTCGAGTTGCGTGGCGCTCATGGCGGGGGCGGGGTAGGCCGGAACGGGGCCGCTGGCGAGGGTAAAAAGTGTCCGCAGCGGGGAATCATACCGAGGTGGCGGATTCGTCAAAAGCCTCTCATGAGGGGGACAAGCGCCCCTCATTCCAGCCGCTTGCCGCTCGCGGGATCGATGACGATGGGCCAGCCGTCGTAGGGCTTGTTGTCGGGTGCCGCTTTCGAAGGCGAGGCCCAGTAGGGCCAGTTCTCGATCTTTACCCGGCCGCTTGAGGGTTCCCAGGTGGTGATCGTGTAGCCGGGAGCGCGGTCGAAGAGGCGGGCGGGTTCGCGGGGGCTGTCCTGCGGGTTTGCCACGGCGTGGATGGTCATGGCATTGCCGAACCCGTCCTCGAACTCGCCGGTCCATTTCGGTGCGCCGTCGCGGCGGTGCTTGCCCTCGGCCAAAGGCATCCAGCGGCGCGGCCAGATATTGGCGATGGCCGGCGAGCAGACCCACCACGGACCGTCGTTCCAGCCGTCCAGGCCATACTGGCCGGTGCTGCCGAGATGCTGGTCGCCGGTCAGGTGGACCGCGTGCGCTTCATGAAGAATCTTGAGGGCTTTGAGGCGCGGGGCTTGGGGCCAGCCGTTCGTGTCGAAGTCCGGCTTCGGCTCGTCGTTTGGAGGGTATCCGCCAGAGGGGAAGACCTTGAGCGTCGGTACCACGCTATCGTCGCCGGCAGTCTGTGGAAGCGTCTGCGGCGCGCAGAAAGGAGTCTGTGACAGCGCGACCCGGAACTTGGCACCCTTCGCGGGGGACTTGGCCCAGCGGGAAAGGTAATTCTCCTGGCGGATGCCGAGCAGGTCCATGTCGGCCGCCACTGCTTCGGTCTTGGGATTCCATGCGGGATTCGCCGCCCAGCCATTTTTGATCTGGGCTTGCGGAAAAAGCGGGGCCGGTGCCGATTTGAACTGGCGATCGGCGACAATCGCGAAGTCGAGCGGCCCCCAGGCATGACGGGTGAAATAGACGCTGATACCGCTGCGGCAGGGTGCGGGATCGGCAGGATCGGGCAGGTTGCCGGTCTGGGTACGGTGCACCGCGTTCACGAACTCCACCGACATTTTGTAGCCACCGGAATCCTGGGCGGGACCGCTGTAGCCATGGCTGACATCCGCCGCCTTGCCGGCGGCGCCCCAGAGATTGCCGTGGAAGACGTCGTGGTCGTCCGGGAGGGTGACGGAAGGATGATCGCGGAGAAGGTCGCGCCAGGTCCACCCCTGCAAGGCGTATTTGCGGAGGTAGCAGACGACCGCGCGGTCGTTCGGACGCTGGTCGTAGAGCAGGCCGTAGCCGCCGATCTCCTCATAGATCTGGTCGCCGAGGAAGGCGATGAAGTCGGGAGCCTGCGCCTGGACGTTCGCCACCAGTTCGGGGTGGGGGAAGCCGGTGGCGTCGTTGCAGGAAAGCGAAGCCACCTTTACGGGGCGCTCGGCAGGTGCGGCCCGGACGGTCCCCTTGAAAGTGTCGCCGGCGAGCGACACTTCGTAGGGATAGTCCTTCGAAGGATCCAGCTTCAGGATGCGGAAGCGGACCGTGCGGGAGGCCGGGTCGAGGGTGGCCTTCTGCGGATCCCGGCCTTCGAGGGTCAGCTCGCTTTCGATCCGCTCGCTGCGGGCGAAAGGGGCGGCTTGGGCGAGAAGGCAGAGCGTGCCGTCGTTGTCGAAGGTGTAGGTGGTCCAGAGGATCGGGCCGAAGGCGCGCTCGGGATGAAGCGCGAATTTCGATCC
Source organism: uncultured Haloferula sp. (assembly GCA_965650715.1). Lineage (GTDB taxonomy): Bacteria > Verrucomicrobiota > Verrucomicrobiia > Verrucomicrobiales > Akkermansiaceae > Haloferula. The sequence continues at coordinate 2,193 of CBFGPU010000466.1, forward strand.
CGCGATGGTGAATTTCGAGAAGGCGAAGCGACCCTCCCCGTCGCGCTGCTGGGAAATGGCGGGCAGTCCGGCGGGGCGGGGCACCGCAAGGTCCACCTTCGGAGGCGGCTGGGTGGAGGTCGTGAGCGAGATCAGGCCCTGAAGCCAAGATTTGTCCGCCTTCGCTCGCGAGGAGGCGAGGATCTTGCCGGATTCGTCCTGCACGTGCAGGACGAGCTGGTAGGTTCCGGCGGGCTCGGGCGCGCCTTTCAGTTCGAGGACGATTCCTTTAAGCGGCAGTGGCAGCGCGGAGCCTCCGCCGGTCATGTTTCCAATGAACGGACGACCCGTGAAATCGATCCCCGCGGCGAAGCCGGTTCCCGAGATCGCGGATTCACGGTAGTCGCCCGAGGGGCCCTGGACACCGATTTGGAAACCGGCGAATCCCTGGCCGAAGAGTTCGAAGGAGATTTGCTCCAAGGCGACCTTCGCGGTGAAGGGCTCCGCCTTCTCCGTCAGTTCGGCCGTGAGCAAGACGATGTTCCGGTTGCCGCCGGAGAAGGTATTTTCGAAGCGGCCTTGCGAGAGGTTCCAGTCTTCCGCGGGATTGGACCAAAAGTCCTTTCCGGGCCATGGCCGCGTGATGTTTGCGGCGATGTCGGGCACGACTACGTCGGCGGCTTGGGAAAGCGCGCAGGCAGCAAGGAAGAGGGGGAGGAGGGAACGGGGGATCACGGCGGGCAGGCTAAGGATTCGCGCCACCGGCCCCTGGCGATTGAGTTCGCATCGGGATCAGCGGGCGCTCTCGAAGTCCGACTTCGACTTCCGCTGGTACTGTTCGTCGCGGAGCTTGCGGAGGTATTCGAGATAGCGGCGTTGGGCATCGGCTTCGGGTCCGCCGGCAGGCCCCGCGTTCTGGCCGTATTTCTTCCAAGGGCCGTAGGGCACTTGGGCCGCTTCGACGAAGCGCCAGTGGCATTTCTGGCCGGACTGGAGGTCGAGGTAATCGCGGACCGAAGGAGAGATGTCGATGCCGGCGGCCTTGTTCGAGGTGTTCTTCGGCGGCTTGCCTTGGAACACGTACTCCCAATCGTCGGTGACCCAAGGGCCGCAATCTTCCCACTGGGCGTAGCAGCTGCGCTTGCCGTTGTAGATCTGCACCCAGCGGCCCTTGAGGACGGTCTTGCCGGGCTCGGGCTTCA
>CBFGPU010000467.1:0-3368 GCA_965650715.1 uncultured Haloferula sp.
TAGAAGTGCGCAAGCCCGAGCTTGCTCCGCAGGGAGTGCGCCCACAACACGAGGAAGTAAACCGCAATCGCCTCGGTGATCAGAATCAGCAGTTCATTCGTCATTCGGCCGCTTGGTCATCGACAGCCCCTCGCGAGGATTTCGCGGTGAGCTCAGGTCTCGGCACGCATTTGATCAGGATCAATGGTAACGCGGCCCGCATTCAGGGTAATGAGTTCGACCGGCAAGACAAGAGATGAACGACAGATCTTTCCCAAAATCGGCAAATGGGTCGGCTTATCTCCAGCCCCCTGCCTTTTGCCGCGCAAAGCCCCGAGCCCGGAGTCGGCAAAGCAGGTTCGGCGAGCTTGAGGGTTGCGGGCCACAGCCCGGCTTGGAACTCTCCCGCAACCCGATGAAATTCAAGCTCACCCTGGCCTACGACGGCACCGCCTATCAGGGCTGGCAGTCGCAGAAGTCCGGGCGCGGCGTACAGGATCAGGTGGAGGCCGCCTTGTCGCGGCTCTTCCCCGGTGGCCCGAAAGTCACGGGTTCGAGCCGCACGGATGCCGGGGTGCATGCGCTCGGCTTGGTCGCGCATTTCGAGGTGGATGAACTCCGCATGCCGCTGCGGCATCTGGCACTGGCAATCAATTCCCTGCTGCCCGAGGACATCCGGGTGATGCGCGCGGGCCGCGCCGCGGATGGCTTCCATGCACGGTTCGATGCGGTCTCGAAGGAATATCGCTACCGGATCTGGAATCACGCGGCGGTGAACCCGCTCCTGCGCTCGCAGCTCTGGCACGTGCCGCGAAAGCTGGACCTCCCCGCGATGCGCGAGGCGGCGGCGATCTTCACGGGACGGCACGATTTCAGCGCCTTCACCGCGAACCGGCCGGGCGAACTCGGCGATCCGGTGCGCACGCTCGACCGTTGCGAGCTGCGGCGACGCGGCAACGAGATCACCTGCATCCTGCAGGCGAGCGGTTTCCTCTACAAAATGTGCCGCGGGATCGTTGGAACCTTGGTCCAGATTGGCGAGGGCCGCTTTCCGCCCCAAGCGGTGAACTCGATGTTCGTAAGCCGCGACCGCCGCGAGGCCGGCATGAATGCCCCGGCACACGGCCTGGTGCTGTGGAAGGTGGATTACTAAACGCCGTCCCGGAGGAAAATTCCCGGTCCCAAGCGCGGCGGTATTCCCAATCCTCCTGTCATGGCCCTTCAACTCCTCACCATCGTCCACGTGCTCATCAGCCTGCTGGCGATCGCCTCGGGTTTCGTCATCATGGCGGCCATGGTCCGCGGCGAAGCGCGCTATCCCTGGACCACCTTCTTCCTCGCGATGACGGTGGCGACCAGCGCGACCGGATTCCTGTTTCCGTTCAAAGGCTTCACTCCCGCCTTCGCCTTCGGCGTCGTCTCCCTGATCGTGCTGGGCCTGGCAATTTACGCGCTATGCTCGAAGCGGCTCGAAGGCGGATGGAGGAAGGTCTATCTCATCAATGCCCTCTTCGCCCAGTACCTGAACGTCTTCGTGCTGGTGGTGCAGTCGTTCCAGAAGGTGCCGTTCCTGAAGTTACTGGCACCGACGCAATCGGAGCCGCCCTTCGGGATCGCGCAGGGCGTGGTGCTGGGCGGCTTTGTCTGGGCGGGGGTCTCGGCGCTGAGAAGGCTCCGGGCGGTCGCTTAGGAGAGGGAGCCGACAAGACGGGCAGGGGGGATAAACGATCTTGGCCGGGCGGGAAGGATCTGTTAGGCAACGCGGATGTCGACCCTCCGCCTTCTTTCGGCGCTTTCCCTGTTGGCCCTTTCATCGTGCGCTTCGGATTGGGATTACTTCTGGAATGGAGACGGGAGCGCCTACACGCCAGCCCGATCGTCCGGCGGCTACACGCCTTCCTACACCCCCGCCCCGTCTTACTCCGATGTGGAGTCGCAGGATCAGAAGGACCGCAACTACCGGCAGGAACTCGACCGCCGGATCAACGACGCGGTGTATTGACCCCGCACGGCGAATCCCGGGCGTCTAGCGGGTGCGGTTCACGCGGAAGAAGTGCTCCCGTGATCCCGCAGGCACCGCAACGGTCCGGGTGGTCTGAGTGGCGGTGGACACGATCGGCGAGCCGACCGGCGTCCATGAGGCGAGATCCGGCGAGCGGTCGATCTGATAGGTTCCTCCGACCGGGCCCGCGAAGGTCAGGACGCTGGAAGCGGCCCCCGGAACCAGGCTCACCACACGGAAGGTGGGGATCTTGCGGGGTCCGGTATCAAGGACGATTCCCGCATCGACGCTGGTGATGGAAATGAGCTCGGGCCCGAAGGTGAGGAGTTCGCTGAAGCCATAGTCGGCCGAGGTGGAGTAAATGTTGCTGTCCAAGGTGGCGGAGCCGGACCCACGCTTCGTGAAAACATCTGTGGCTAACGGGCGCAGAACGAAAATCCGGTAGTCCCCCGGCCCCGGAGCCTTGAGCGTGTAATTCCCCGAATCATCGGTGAGCGTTTTATCGAGCACCCGGGTCTTGTCCCCGTCCCACAGTTCCACGGTCACGCCGGGGATACCGGGTTCCCCGGCATCCTGCTCGCCATCGGCATTCTCATCGCTCCATACGAAATTGCCGACGCTGACGGGTACGACGAAGCCGGCATCGAGATCCCGGCGAACCATTCCGGCAGCGAGCGTGAAGGATGCGGTCAATCCGTTGGCATCGATGTCGCTATCGATGCTGTCGTCCGCTCCGGAATTCGGATGCGGGGAAGGGATGTAGAAGGACGGGGCCGTGAAGCGCAGTCGGTAGATCCCCGGAGGAGCGGGGAAGGAATAGTAGCCCCTGGCATCCGAACTGGTCGTCTGGAGCACCGCGCCCGAGCTGCCCAGCAGTTCCACGGTCACCCCGCTGATCGTCCCGCCTCCTTGCAGGCCCGCCCCGTCCGCTTTGAAAACCCGGTCCCCGATGGTGTGGTCGGTCATCGGATCCTGGATGATCCCGATGTCGAGGGAGGTCCGGCTGAGGAGCTCGGCGGTTACAGTGAAGATATCGGTGAAGCCTGCGTTCGTCCCGGTCGGATTCACGTCGCTGTCCAGGGTCTCCGATCCCGCGGCCTGATCCTTCGGAGAGAAGAGATCCTGCGGGTAGCGCAGGAGGGCGCGGATCCGGTAGTCTCCGGCCGAGGGGCTGGTGACAATATAGTTGCCCGCGGTATCCGTGACGGCCGAATCGATCAGCGCGGTCTTCGCGGCGTTCCACAATTGTACCGTCACTCCCGCCAAACCGGGCTCCCCGGCATCCTGGCGGCCGTCTTCATCCAGATCATTCCAAACGAAATTCCCCAGCGACGCCTCGACAGTGCAACAAGGGGTTGCCGCCAGCAGGAGGCAGAGGATTTGCCGA
>CBFGPU010000468.1:0-3361 GCA_965650715.1 uncultured Haloferula sp.
CGAGGCCGGCTCCGTGGCAGGCCGCGCAGGCCGCGGCGATGATCGTTTCCGGATCGCTGGTTTCCGCAGTCAGCACGACCGGGGCCGCTTCCTTTCCTGCCACCGTATCGACCGTTCCGGCGGGATCCGCCACGATCCGGATCAGGCGGTCGTCGCCTTCGCGAGGCTTCCCTTCCGCCGGATCCTGCATCGAGGTTCCCATCCACAGCGAGCCATCCGGTGCCTCGTTGATGAAGCGGATCCGGCCCCACTTGCGGTGCCAGAGGCGATCAACATGCGTCGGCAGCCCGTCCCCGCCGAGGGAAATGCGGAAGACGCCTTCGCCACGCAGGCAGCAGAGTAGCAGGGTTCCCCGCAATTCCGGGAAGGCCTTGCCCTGATAGAAGAGCAGGCGACCGGGCCCCACGGCCGGGGTCATCTCGATCAGGGGGGCGCGCATTCCCTCCCGCTCCTTCCGGTGGGTGATGACCGGCCAGCCGTAGTTCGCGCTCTTTTCGATCAGGTTCACCTCATCGCCGTGCAGCGGCCCGTGTTCGGATTCATAGAGGCGGCCGGTGCCGGGCTGGAAGGCGATGCCCTGGGGGTTCCGGTGCCCGTACGACCAGATCTCCGGTCGCGCGCCCTCCTTGCCGACGAAGGGATTGTCCCGCGGGACGGAGCCATCGGGGTTGAAGCGGAGAATCTTCCCGTGGAGTTGGTCGAGCTGCTGCGAGCCCTCGGCCCGGTCAGCATCGCCGGTGGTCATGTAGAGCATGCCGTCCGGTCCGAATTCCAAGCGGCAGCCGGTGTGATTCTGGTTCGCGGCGATGCCTTCGACGATAGTCTCCGGCTCGACCAGCTTGTTGCCGTCAAGCCGGTAGCGCTCCATGCGAAGTTCGAAGCGCCGTTCGCCAAGGGCCTTGTTCCACGCGACGAAGAGCAGACCCGATTGTCCGAAATCGGGCGCAAGCGCCAGGCCGAGGAGGCCCATCTTATTTCCCTGAGCGGCGGGCAAAACGAGCGCGGGCTCTTCGAGCAGCTTGCCGTCCTCCACGATCCGGACCCGCCCGGCCCGCTCGGTGAAGATCTGCCGCCCGTCCGGCAGGAAGCGCAATTCCCACGGCACGATCAGGCCGGTGGCCAGCGTTTCGATGCGGTGGGGCGTGACCAACGCGGCATCCGAAGGGTCGGAGATCGACAACGACGCGGCGGCGGCAAGCGCGGAAACCGCAAGGAGAAGCGCGAAGGATTTCATTCTGCAGGGACCAAGCGGATCACACGGTCGGGTCCGTTCAAGATGACGTAAATGTAGCCGTCGGGAGCGTCGGTCACATCGCGGACGCGACCGATGTTTTTCAAGACCATTTCCTGTTCGGTCACCTTATGGTCGACGATGCGCAGGCGACGGATTTCCTGCTGGGCAAGTGCTCCGGCAAAGAGGTCGTTCTTCCACTTCGGGAACTTGTCGCCGCGGTAGAAGGACAGGCCGCAGGCCGCGATGCTTGGTTGCCAGTAGATCACCGGCTGATCCATCCCTTCCTCGGCGGTCTTCCCGGTGATCGGGGTGCCGTCGTAGTTCATGCCATAGGTGATGACGGGCCAACCGTAATTGTGGCCGGGCTGGATCCAGTTCAGTTCATCGCCGCCGCGGGGGCCGTGCTCGGTGTCGTAGATCGAGCCATCGCGCGGATCGATATCGAGGCCCTGCGGATTGCGGTGGCCGTAGGACCACAGACCAGGAACCGGCGTCTTCCCTTCGAACTTCGGGTTATCCTCCGGCACGCGGCCGTCGTCGTGGAGACGGTAGATTTTGCCCTTCGGGTTCTCGACATCCTGCGCCTGGTGCCAGCCGCCGCGCTCGCCGACGGGGAAGTAGATGTAGCCCTTGTCGAAAACGATACGGGTGCCGAAGTGGACGCCATCGCCGGTGTAGAATTTCTCGTCGGCCTTCCAGATCGACTGCTGCTCGGTCCACTCGCCGTCCTTGAGCTTGCCGCGGACGTAAGCGGTGATGGTCTTCACTTGCCTGCCCTCGCGGGTGCCATCCGCGAAGCCGAGGTAGATCCAGTCGTTCTTCTCGTGGTCCGGGTGGACCGCGACTTCCATCAAGCCGCCTTGGCCGTGGTCGATGATCGTCGGGATGCCCTTCACCGGCTCGGGGTTGAGCTTGCCGTCCGACTCGATGATGCGCAGGCGGCCCGCCTTTTCCGTGACCAGCTTGCGACCGTCCGGCAGGAAGGCGATGGCCCAAGGGTTCTTGAGGCCTTCCTCAACGACCATCTCGATCTTGTAGTCCTCGTGTTGAGTCTGGGTGACCTTGCCCGGCTCCGGCCTGGGAAATTTCATCCCGCGCTCCTTCGCCTGCTTTTCCTTCTCGCGGATGAAGATCACCATGGAGCGGATCTGGCGGTCGTCGAGGACCGTGCCGAAGGGCGTCATGCCGAGCTGGGGATTGCCCTCCTTGATCGACTTCATGAGATCGGCATCGGAGCTGCCGTGCTTCCACTCCCCGTCCACCAAGGAACCGCCCACCCCGGCGCTCAGGTCCGCGCCGTGGCAGCTCGAGCAAAGCTGGTCGAAGACCTGATCGGCCTTCATCCTCGAGTAGTCGGGCTTGTCCTGTGCAAGGAGCGGCGGGACCAGAAGGGGCAGGAGGAGGAAGCGTTTCATGGATTTCGGCGACACTTACGAGGGATCAAACGGATTTCAAATTCCCTCCATGTCCTCTCAGGAGGCAAAAACCTGCCACGGCTAGAATCCCCACTCCGCGCCGACCCAGAGAGAGCGGGGCCCGGCAATGGTGCGGAGGCCATCGGTGCTGAGGCCGGTGGCGATCTCCTCGTCGAAGAGGTTGTCCACGCGGGCATGCAGCAGGAGGTCCTCCCGGGCTTTCCAGGATGCGCCGATGCGGGCGCTGGTGTAGCTGGGGATGCGACGGGCCGCGAGGGCGTCATCGAACTGATGCGAGCCGTATTCGTAGCCGGCGAACAGGGTCAGGCGGTCCATCGCTTGCCAGTCGGCGGAGGCGATGAGGCGGAGATCGGGGGCTTGGGGAAAAGGTTTGTTCTCCAGTAGGGGTTGCTTGGAGGACTCGCTGAACTCGGTATCGCTCCAGATCCCATTGAGGCCGAAGGTGAGGACCTCGCGGGGTTTCCATTCCATGCCGGCCTCGATGCCGAGCACGCGGGCTTCGTCCACGTTCTGGCGCTGCTGGCCGGAGCCGCCTGCGGGGATGGTGCCGAAGATCGCGGCAATTTGCGCCGGATCGGTGATCGGGACGTTCGCGATGGCATCGCGGATCCAGTGGTGGAAGACGCTCGTATCGAAGCTCAGGCAATCGGCGGGCTTCCAATCGAGGGTGCCTTCCACACTGTAGAAGCGC
>CBFGPU010000469.1:0-3351 GCA_965650715.1 uncultured Haloferula sp.
TCATCGCCCGCGGATTATTGATCCGCGCGGGAGAGAACGACTGGGTGGTCTTCGACCAGGACTTGCTGCGACCGGCCTTGTGGGTGCGGCCAGGCAACGCGAAGCCGCCGATATCGCTGGTTCTGATGTCCCAGGCTTCGTGGGAGAAGCCGACACAGAAGGGCGGCGTGGTGCCGCCTCTCGCGGATCCCGGGTCGGTGTTGCTCTCGCCGGCTTTGCCGGGAGTGGGGAAGTCGGTCGATGATCTCGCGAAGGATCCGCGGCCGGTCCACGGCAGGGACCCGGGGCGGGGCGGCTTGGAGGCAAGCGGACGGCGCTTCCTGGGTTATCAGGTTTCAGGGAAGTCGGGCGTGCTGCATTACGAGTGCGGCGGGCTTCTCGTCCGCGAGTGGTACGAGGCGGATCGCAAGGGAGTGCGGCGGCATCTTGCCGTGGGACCGGGCGGGGAGATGCTGTTTCTCTTGGCCGCGGGCGAGTTCGAGACAGGGCCCTCCGGCGGCGCGACATCGTCGAAGCTGAATCTCGCGGCGAATCACGCGGGGCTGAAGCTGGAAATGCGCGATGGCACGCTCATCGGGCGGCTGGCAGCTTCCAAACAGGAGCGGCGCGTGACCCTGAGCTACGGGACCGAGAAAGTGGCCGCCGCCGGCAAGACGCCCGCCGTGCCGCTTGCGGGCGCTGCGCGGTGGTCCCAAGGGACCGATGTCCGGATCGAGGAAACCGCGAGGAGCGGACCGGGCTGGGCCATCGATCGCATCGGCCTGCCCGCGAACAATCCGTTCAAGCGCCGGGTGCGGCCGGCGGACCTGGTTTTCCTGACGCCGGAGAAGGCCGCGGTGGTCACTTTCGAAGGGGACGTGTGGCGGCTCGATTTTTCCGGCAACAGGGTGCAATGGACCCGCATCGCGGGAGGACTCTGCGAGCCGCTCTCGATCGAGCAGGTCGGCGGCGTGGTCCAGGTTTTCACCCGCAACGGCATCATCCGGCTGCGCGACGTGAACGGGGACGGCGAGACGGATTTCTACGACAATCATAGTAGCTTGGTCCACCACACCGCGGGGACGCGCGGCTATCCGCTCGACATGGAGGTGGACGAGGCGGGCCGCACCTGGTGCTCGACGGGAGGAATCGTCACCGGGGACAAATCGCTGACGAACCTGGCCCCGCCGAACCCGCATGCGGGCGCGATCATGATGATCTCCGCAGACGGCAAGAAGTTGGAAGTCGTGGGATCCCACGCGCGCGAGCCTTTCTTCGGCAGGGATCCGGTGAGCGGCCGGATCGTGATGACGGAGCAGCAAGGGAACTGGGTGCCGTCATCCGGCATCTTTCCCGTCACTCCGGGATCGGACTTCGGCTATGGCTCGGAGTCGAAGGACCGCACCCTGCCCGCGGTCTGGATCCCGCACGACCAGGACACCTCCTCGGCATCGCCCCTGTGGGTCCGGGGTAGCGCATTCAAGCCGTGGGAGGGAGGCTTGCTGGATCTCTCCTATGGCACGGGGCGGCTCTTCCTGGTCCGGCCGGCGGAGAGCAGCAGGGAGGGGGCGGTCATTCCGCTGGGCATCGATACCGGGTTGCCGGTGCTGCATGCGCGGGTGCATCCGGGCGACGGCTCGATCTGGCTGGCGGGGTTCAGGATCTACGACTCGGGAGCGCCGGAACTGGAAGGGATCGCGCGCTTGCGTCCCGCGCGCGGAAGCCTGGCGGCGCCGGTGGATGCCCGCGTGGTGAAGGATGGCGTGGTGATTGCGTTCGATGCGGAACTTGATCCGGCCACGGTGGTGGCGGAAACGGTGCAGGCGAAGGAGTGGCAGTACAAGCGCAGCAGCGGCTACGGCTCACCGCGCCTGAAGCGGGACGGCAAGACCGGCGCGGATCCGGTTGCCACGGGAGCGACGGTGCTTTCGAAGGATGGCAAGAAGGTCTTCATCCACATCCCCGGGATGAAGCGGACGATGCAACTGGAGATTTCGCATGGCTTCACGGTCAAGGGGGCGAAGCCGGGTCTGAATTCCGTTTACTTCACGGTGGGCGAGGCACCTACCGCGGACTGGGCGGCGATTGGCTTCGAGATGCCAGAGCTCGATGCCTCCCTTGCCGCGATCCGTGGCGCGGCCTCTTCCGATGCCAAGCCGACGGCGGAGTGGGGCAAGGATCTCGCCGCGCGCTACGGGTGTATCGCATGCCATTCCATCGACGGCGCGAAGGAGGGCCACAGCGGTCCGACGTGGAAAGGGTTGTCCGGTTCCCAGCGCCGTTTCACCAACGGAAAGACCGCCATGGCCGACGACGCCTATCTCACCGAGTCGATCCTCGAGCCGGGCAAGGCGATCGTCGAAGGCTACGCACTCGGGATGGGAAGCTACTCGGGCATCCTCAGCGAGCCGGAAATCCGGAGCATCCTGCTCTACATCCACTCGCTGAAGTGAGCCGGGTTATTCGCGGCGTGGTCCCCAGCCGAAGGCCACGTAGTCGGTGATCTCGATGAAGCTCTTGCCGTCGTTCGTTTCCTTCTTCTCCAAGGCGAGGACCAATGGCACGCCCTGATGCGCCACCATCTCCTCGACGCTGGTCTTGTCCAAGCTCGGACTGCCTTCGAAGACCGCGCGCAGCTTCGCCAGTGCCACGGAATCTTTCTTGATCCAAGCGAGTTGCTCGCGATCGGGCATCGGGACGTTCAGACGGAAGCGCTGGAAGTGCGAACCGGTTTCGTTTTCCGCGGGATCGGGTTTCACCAGGAGTTGGAAGATGCCGCTGCGGTCGGCGGGGCCTTCGGCGAACTTGCGGAAATGATCGTCGTGGAAGCCGACGAAGGCTTCCCAATCGACTTTGGGACCCTGGTCCGTGGCCACGAGCGCCACCGGAAAACCATCGGGCATCTCAGCCGTGCGAACCTTGTAGAGGTAGTTCGCGTCCTGGAGGTCGTCGAGGGTGACCGCGGTCACGGCGATGGGGCCGTCGCCCGATTGGGCGGCGTGCTTTTCCATCAACCCGCGAACCTGGTCCGGCACCAACACGTGCTTGGCGCGGGTCTGCCAGTCGGGCGCTTCGAGGAATGCCTTGAGGGTCGAGTCCGCATCGAGCTTCACGGGTTCCGGAGGAAGCGGGGGAGGGGTGGGGTCGGGTTGCTCGTCTGTGATTCCAGGCGGGGAAGGAGCGGGGACAGGGAGGGGCGGCTGCGTCGGGGCGGGGGGCTCCGCGGCCGAGGGGGAGGGAATGGAAGCCTGCTGGGTTTGGCTGCGATGGAGCATCCCCAGGTAGAAGCCTCCCGCGGAGAAGATGGCGACGCTGGCGAGCCACACCGCCACCCGCCCCAAGCGGACCGGCTCGGCGATTTTGGTTTGAGGC
>CBFGPU010000470.1:0-3348 GCA_965650715.1 uncultured Haloferula sp.
GGAGGCATTTGCCGAGGAGAGGACAGCAACCGCGGTGCAGGATCGGCCCGCTGCATGAAGGCAAGATGACGGACGCGTGAATATCCCGCGCGCTCAGACGCCCGTGAGCACGGCCCTCAGCATCACATCCGGGCCGAAGCTGCGGAACAGGGCAGGCTTCAAGCGCAGCCCCGTGCCGAGTCCTTCGCCGGCCAAGGCGGGCACGGGACCGCCTGCTAGCAGGGGAGCGAGAAAGGCGACCCATTCATCCACCAAGCCCGCTTCCACCATTTCGGCGGCGAGGCGTCCGCCGCACTCCACCATCACCGAACTCACTCCGCGTTCCGCCACGAGACGGCGCAGGACTTCGGCCGGATGGTCGCGGTCTTCCACCAAGGTGCGATCGCGGTTGGCATCGGTGAAGAGCGCGGCATCCCGCGGTAACGAAGCGGCATTGCGGGTGAGCACCACGCGCCAGGGTTGTGCGCGACCCGCTGCAAGTTCCGGATCGCGGAGATCGAGGCGCGGGTTATCGCGGCGGAGAGTCTCGCCCGACGTCAGGATCGCCTCGCAGGAGGCGCGCAGGCGCTGGACTTCCGCCCGGGCTTCGGGGCCGGTGAGCCACATCCCTTCGCCCGGTGGGCGGGTGATGCGGCCGTCCAGGCTCATCGCGGTCTTCAGGATCACCCAGGGCATGCCGGAGCGCTGGACCTTCGCAAAAGGGCGGATGATCTCCGCGGCCTCGTCCGCCAGGATGCCGCGGCTGACACGGATCCCCGCGGCCTCCAACAGGCGGTCGGCACGCCCCGCGTGGGCCGGGTTCGGATCTTCCGCGGCATAGACCACGCGGGAAAGACCCGCTTCGATCAAGCCCTCCGTGCAAGGCGGCGTACGGCCGTGGGTCGAGCAGGGCTCGAGGGTGACATAGATCGTGCCGCCGCGGAGAACCGCCGCCCCGTGCTCGGATCTAACAGCGGCAATGGCTTCCCTTTCGGCATGCGGTTGTCCCGCCCCGCGATGCCATCCGGCACCCAGCTCCACACCGTCCTTTACGATCACCGCACCCACCGCCGGATTGGGCGAAGTACGACCGAGACCCTTGCGGGCTTCATCGAGCGCGCGCCGCATCCACCGTGCGTCTTCACCTTGCATGGACAATGAGAGGCCATTTCCTGGAAATCTCCGCAAGCCTGCGGCTTGCCTGTTGATCGTGCTGCCGGATTCCGGCAACTTGTTCATAAGTGGTAAAGCCCCCGTTTTACCACATGCCCGAAACCTGCAACGCAAACCCCATGAAGAAACTCGTGCTCATGCTTGCCGTGCTGGCAGTCCTGCCCGTACGCGCCGATACCGCCGCAGACCTTTTCAAACAAGGGATGACGGCCGTCGAAGAAGGAAACGTGAGGGCCGCGGAACTCGCCTTCAAACCAACAACGCCAACGCCCGCTATCAACTCGGCGAGTTGAGACGAAACCAGGACTCGATCGCCGCCCGGGCACGCTCGCGCCAGCTCGAGCAATATCAGATCGACCAGATCGACTTCAGCAAGACGGAGGTCTCCGAGGCGATCATCGCGCTCGGCATGCTGATCGAGAAGAAGTCGGAAGGGAAGTTCTCGCCGAACTTCATGATCCAGGATCCTTCCAACAAACTGGCCGACCGCGAGGTGACGCTGCAGGTGAAGAACCTGCCTGCACGAGCCGCTCTCAACATGATCCTGGCCCAGGCCGGGGCAAGCGCCCGCTTCGAGAAGCATGCGATCATCATCGTGCCCCGTCCCAGCACATCCACCGGAGGGGAACCGCCTTCCCAACCGGTGAAAAAGGCCAAGACGGACAAGGGTGGAAAGGCGGGTGAATGATCTTTGGACTTGCCGCAGGGTGAGCTAACCTCCCCTGCGGGATGCTCCCCGATCTCCGCACGCTCATTCTGGCCACCAGCATACTCTGCGCCGTGCAGGCGCTCGGGATGCTCGTGCTCTGGAGCCTGAACCGGCGGTTGAAGGGGATCGGCCTGTGGGCCGCCGGCATGGCCACCCAATGTTTTCAATGCCGTCACGACCGGGCTGCTGCCGCTGCAGGGGCTGGTTGACAACCGGACGCTGACGGTTCTGACGCCGAATCTCTGCGCGGTCAGCGCGGCGGTCTTCTTTCTGGTCGGCACCCGGACTTTCCTCGGCCTCAAACGGTGGAACCTGGTTTCCACGCTCACGCTGGCGGTGCTGATTCCCTGTTATGCCTACTTCGTTTTCGTCCACGACAGCCTGACCGGGCGGATCGAGGTGGCATCCTTGATCCTGATGTTCTTCTACGGGCAATGCGGGGTCGTGCTACTGCGGGACCGGACGGGCGGGATGCGTTTTTCCACGCGCTTCACCGGGCTGATGTTCGTGGGCTACGGAGGGATGCTGGTCCTCCGCATGCTGCGGGTGGCGATCGAGCAGCCGTCGGCGAGTTTTTTCGACGCCACGATGGCGCAGTGGCTGATGTTCCTGGGCTCGGTGACCTTCGCCTATCTGTGGAACTTCGGCACGATCCTGCTGATCATCCAGCGGCAGACGCTCGAGATCTCCGAAAGGCATGCCGCGCAGTTGCGCGCGGAGGAGGCGCTGGCCGCGACGCGGCGCGAGGCGCTGGTGCGGGACCTTCACGACGGGATCGGCGGGATCACCGCGAACCTGGCACTACTGGCCGGCATGGGCCGAGAGGAGGAACAACCGGCGGTGCGCGCGGAAACCCTGCGCCACATCCAGACGATGGCGCTGGAGGGCAACCGCGAGGTGCGGACCCTGATGAGCACGCTGGAGAACGGCCAGCCCTGCTGGGCCGATTGGCTGGCGGAGCTCAGGACTTACGCGCACGAAGTGACCGCAGCACGGAGGATCGCGCTGGCATGGCAGGTCCGCGGCACGCCGGAGGAACCTTTGATCGGCGACCCCGCCGCGGCCGTCTCGCTTACCCGTGCGGTCAAGGAGGCGATCCACAATCTGACCCGGCATTCCCAAGCGACCGAAGCGCGGATCGAGATCGACTTCAGCCCGCAGCGGCTGGGCATCGTGGTTGCCGACAACGGTCTCGGCCTTCCCGCGGAGATCCGGCCCGGGCGGGGTTTGACCAACATGAGGCGCCGGGCGCAGGAGCTCGGCGGAATGTTGGAGATCGCCAATGAAGATGGCACCCTGGTACACTTCCGCATGCCACTACCCCTCAAATACCCCGATGCAAGTCTTGTCGCCCGCTGATTCACTCCAGACATCTGTTCAAGTGATTCGTATCATCATGGTAGAAGATGACCCGCGCCTGTTGGATAACGTGACGCGGCTGCTGGGTCGTCGGGATGACTTCGAGGTGGCGGGATGTTATGCCAATG
>CBFGPU010000471.1:0-3335 GCA_965650715.1 uncultured Haloferula sp.
GGCTTGCTCCATGGCCTGCGGGGTGTCCAGCCCGCGGAAAAGAGGAAGCAGGTTGAGCAGGGTGAAACTGATCAGAACCAGGAAGAACAAGATCCGGCGGATCATTACCGCCGTTTCAAAATGCGAGGTCGTGGGGCTGCTCATGAGGGATCGGTCGGGGCGTCGGCGGGCTTCAGTCCTCTTCTTCCTTCAGCTTGCGCTGGAGGGTCCGGCGGCTGATGCCGAGGAGTTCGGCGGCCCGCGTCCGGTTGCCTCCGGCTTGTGCCAAGGCGGAGCGGATGGCGCTGGTTTCGAGCGCATGCAAGTTGAATTCCCGTGGAGCGGCAAGGGTGATTTTGCCGTCCGTCGGGACCGTCACCGGAAGCAGCGGGAGGGGCGCATCGCCGGTGACGGAGGAGGGCAGATGGTGGAGGTCGATGACGGGGTCGTTGCTCATCACCACGCCGTGCTCGATGGCGGTGCGGAGTTCGCGGACATTGCCGGGCCAGGAGTAGGTGCGGAGGCGTGTCAGGGCCGGGTCGCTGAGCGGCTTGACCGGGCGGCCGTTTTCCTCCGCGAATTCCTTCAGGAAGGCCCCGGCGAGCAGCACGATGTCCTCCGCCCGCTCGCGGAGAGGCGGCATTTCGATGCGCACGACATTGAGGCGGAAGTAGAGGTCCTCCCGGAAATCGCCGCGGGCGACCATGGCCGAGAGATTCTTGTTGGTGGCGGCGACGAGGCGGACATCCACCTTCACGGGGGTGTTCGAGCCGACGCGCTCGATGGTGCGTTCGGAGAGGGCGCGGAGGAGCTTCACCTGGATGGAGGCGTCGATCTCCCCGATCTCGTCTAGGAACAAAGTTCCGCCGTCCGCCTGCTCGAAGCGGCCGATGCGGCGCTGCACCGCGCCGGTAAAGGCACCCTTTTCGTGGCCGAAGAGTTCGCTTTCGAGAATTTGGGGCGCGAGGGCGGCGCAGTGGACGATCACCAGCTTTTCCGGAGGGCGGCCACTGAGGCGGTGGATGGCATGGGCGACGACCTCCTTGCCGGTGCCGGATTCGCCTTCGATCAGCACCGTGGCACGGGTCGGCGCGACCTGGCGGACTACTTCGATCACGCGCTGGATGGCGGGGGACTTCCCGGCGAGGCGTTCAAGGCCGGAGGAATCCGAGATCTGGGCGCGGAGCTGGGTGTTTTCCGTTTCCAGCTTGCGGCTGCGGAGTGCGCGCTTCAGCAGCATCTCGACCTCATCGAGATTGAGCGGCTTGGTGACGAAGTGCCAGGCACCGCGGCGCATTGCCTCGACCGCGGTATCCACCGACCCGTAGGCGGTCATCATGATCGCAACGGGCGGAGTGGGCAGCTTCATCGCCTCGCTCAGCAGGTCCATGCCGGAGTCGCCTCCCATCCGCAGGTCGGTGAGGAGGAGATCGATGGGTTCGGACTTCAGGACCGACATCGCCTCCGCGTGGTTGGAGGCGGTGTAGACCTCGAACTCGTCTTCCAAGGCGGAGCGTAGGCCGTCGCGGGTGGCGCGTTCGTCGTCGGCGATGAGGAGGGTCGGGGTCATGGGGAAAATGACGAATTTGGAATTTCCGAATGTCGAATGAAGTGTGGTTCGGAAGGGGGGTGGTGGTCAGGGGTGATCGAGGGTGGAACGGCGGATCTTCGAGAAGATGAGATGCAGTTCGTTTGCTTCGCGCCATAGGGGTTTGGCGGATTCGCGATGTTCGGGTGACCCTTTCACGATCATGCGGATCCGATGCTTGGTTTCACGGGCTTCCTTGCGACAGGTGCCAATCTTCAGGATGAATTCGTTTCGCGATACCGCATCGTCCGCCTCGATGTGATTCGCACCCACCGAGGTGCCGGACCTTACGATTTGGGAAATCAGCGGACGGGTGACCGCGGTTTCCTTCAGCGACCTCGCAAATTCGATCACTGCTTCGCCAAGAAGCGCAGTCCGCTCCTCCAAGTCGTAGCCACTCAGACGTGGTTCCTTGCTGGATTCTCCTTCCTTCATTCAAAAACTCACTTCATTCGACATTCGAAAATTCGGAATTCGTCATTCTCAATCGATGTCGATCACGCGGTCGGCTTCGAGCAATCGGACCGGGCGGGGACCGCGGGGGAGATGGATGAGGACCTTCGTGCCGCTGCCGGGTTCGCTCTGGATCTCGATTTCGCCGCCGTGTTCGCGGACGACGCGGCGGACGATGAGCAGGCCGAGGCCGGTGCCGGACTGCTTGGTGGTGCGGTAGGGCTCGAAGAGGGAGCCCATCTGCTCGGGAGGGATGCCGGTCCCGTTGTCCTCGATGGCGAAGGTGGCCTCGAAATCGTTGGCCCGGGCGTTGACCCGGATGATGCCCCCTTCCCCGCCGATGGCTTGATAGGCGTTCCGGATCAGGTTGTAGAAGACCTGCTGGAATTGGCCGGGATCGACTTCCATGAGCGGGAAGTCGGTGGCGAGGGAGAGTTCGACGGCGATGTTGCGGGCCTCCAGTTCGGGTTCAAGGAGGCGGAGGGCGTCGGAAAGGACCTTGGGGAGATCGCAGCGCTCGCGGTTCGGCGTGGTCGGGCGGATGGCCTGGAGGAACTGGCGGAGGATGGTGTCGAGGCGCTTGATCTCGGTGCGGGCGGTATCGAGGTGCTCTTCGAGCGGCTGGCGGTCGCCGGGGGGGAGCTTGCGCAGCTTGCGGGCCATGAGCTGGAGGTGGATGTCCAGCGAGTTGAGCGGGTTTCCGATCTCGTGGGCGACCCCCGCGGCGAGCAGAGTCAGGGCATTGAGGCGCTCGGATTCCAGCGTTTGCTCGGCCTCGGCCCGGGTGACAGTGAGATCCCGGACCAGCATGACCCAGCCGAAGGCGGATTGGGGCGCGTGCTCGTGCTTGATGGGCGAGAGGTAGAAATTGAGGAAGCGGTTCTCGGGGTAGAAGATTTCGAGGTCGCGGGAGACAACCATTCCCGGCTTGACCAAGGAGGCCCAGTCGAGGCCTGGAATCCGCGCGGCCAAAGGGGTGCCGGGGGCTTCCTCGGGGTCGAGGCCGAAGAAGCGGCAGGCGGCTCCGTTGATGAAGGAGATCTCGCCCTCGTCATCGAGTACGATGACACCCTCGTGGAGCGCCTCGAAGACCTGCTCCAGGAAGCCCTTTTCGCGGACCAAGCGGTCCAGAAGCTGGCGCGCCTCCGCCGGATCGATCCGGTCGATGCGGGCGAGGAGTTTGTCGAGGAAGCCGGGTTTCAAAGAGAGTTTGCGAGTTGGCAGTTTTCAGTGTTCAGGAACAGCCATGGCAGACGTGATGATCGTCCTTTGCACCTTTCCCGACATCGAGCAGGCGCGACAGATTGGCGCAGCC
>CBFGPU010000472.1:0-3333 GCA_965650715.1 uncultured Haloferula sp.
GTGCTGGTGCACGATGCGATTCCGGCCTCGGGTTGGGTGGAAGGCGAGGCGAGCCGCTGGTCCGGACTGGTGCCGCTGTTCTTCACGCCCCCGGGGCGCCAGGATGCGGTGAGCGGCGGGATCTCGAACTTCGATGTCGAAGACGAGATGATGTACGGCCTTCGCATTCCTCAGGATGCGAAGATGTTGGCAACCACCTGGACCCCTAACAGGAAGCATCTCAAGGGCACCGATCCGCAGCCGTACGTGTACGGCGTCTCGCCGATGATCTGGTCGCAGACGAAAGGGAAGGGGCGCATCGTCTTCTTCGTGCCGGGAAAGAATCCTGAAACATGGCGACATCCGGCGATCCGCACCATGCTGCGCCGCGCGATCGCCTGGGCCTCGCAGCGCGGGAAGGTGGACGAGTGGTCGGAGAAAGATGATCTCGCCGCGCTGACCTATCCTCCGGGCGGTCCGCTCGCACCGCAGAGGGCGGTGGACACGTTGCAGGTGCATCCCGAGTTCCAGGTCGATCTCGTGGCCGCCGAGCCTCTTATTTCGAAGCCGCTCAATATCGACTGGGATCACCTCGGCCGGATGTGGGTGGTCGAGAGCGTGGAGTACCCGGAAGGCAGGCGTGGCGGGGGGCCGGAATCCATGCACACCGTATGGCAGCGCGACACGCCGCTGCAGAAGCCGGAGGCGGTCAACCGTCCGGGCCGGGATACGATCTCGATCCTCGAAGATCGCGATGGTGACGGTGTGATGGACCACAAGCAGGTTTTCGCGGACGACCTCGATCTGGCGACGAGCTTCTGCTTCTACAAGGACGGCATCGTGGTGGCGCAACCGCCCCACATTCTCCTGATCCGCGACACCGATGGCGATGGCAAGGGCGACCGCCGCGAGACGCTCTACACCGGTTTGGGGACCTTCGATACCCACGCGGTGCTGAACAACCTGCGGTGGGGCTTGGACGGTTGGATCTATGCCACCCACGGATACTCCAGTTCCACGAAAGTCAGCTCCGGAGATGGCAAGAAAGACTTCGGTGCGATCGGCTCCGGAGTGATCCGCTTTCGTCCCGATGGTTCCGCGATCGAGATGTACAGTGCGAAGAGCGGCAACTGCTGGGGTGTGGACATGACTTCGGAAGGGGAGATCTTCTTCACGCAGCCGACCTCCGGGGACCTCGTGATGCACGTCCCGGTGTCGGACCGTCTGATGGCCGCCGGCGAGATGGGCCGCGATCCCTCCTGGCAAGTGATGGTCCACTTGCGACCGGTGAAGCCCCTCATGTCCTGGGAGGAGATCGTTGAGAATCAGCCGAACGATGTGATCGGTTCCTTCACGGCGGCTTGCGGCTGCGCGGTCTATGAAGGCGGCGCTTGGCCGGAGAGTTGGACGCGCGCCTACTTCACCGCGGAGCCTACGGTTCACATCATCCACCACGAGGCATTAAGCGTGGATGGTTCCACTTTCTCCGCCGCCAAGACGCGGGAAGAGGAGTTCTCCGCCACCCGCGATTTCTGGAGTCGACCCATCGACACGCGGGTGGGCCCGGATGGACAGCTCTACGTGATCGACTTCTACAACCAAGCGATCCTGCACAACGACCCCCGCGGACCGATCCACCTCTGGAACCACCAGGCCGCGCGTCCCGACCGCGACCACTTCTTCGGTCGCATCCACCGGTATCACCACAAGGACTCGAAGCCGCTGCCGGAAGCTGACCTGAAAAGCATGGACGGATGCATTGCCGCGCTCGGTCACCCGAACCGCGAGATCCGCTTCCGTGCCCAGCGACTGATCGAGGAAGGCGATCTCGAGGGCGCTGCCGCCAAGCTGGCGGGGGCCAAGGGTATGATGAAGCTGCACGCATTGTGGATCCGGGCCGCGGCCGGTGTGCTGAGCCCGCAAGAGATCTCCGCCGCGATGGAAGATTCCGACACGGCGGTACGTGTGACGATCGGTCGCGTGATCGGTGCCTATCCGAAGCTGGCGAATGCCGACGTGATCGCGGCGGTAGCCAAGTATCTTCCGGTGGAGAACGACTCGCGCGTGAGGCTGCAGTGGCTGGCGGGATTGCCCATGGATGCGGTGTTGCCCGGCGAAGTACTGGTTGGCCTGCAAGCGAAGGCGGACGACCGCTGGACCCGTGCCGCGATCGGTCGCTTGGCGAAGAATCGTCCGGTTGAAGTGCTGGCCGCCGCGCTGGCATCCCCTGCGCCCGAGAAACAGGCTCCGCTCGCCGCGCTGCTCTTCGATGCCTTTGGGAAGGACGGCAAGACCTTGGCCTCGATGCTTGAGGCGATCGGGCAGCCCCGCCCCGGTGGCACCGCGATTGCCACTGCATCTCTGGGCTCGCTGCGGAACCGCGAGTTGCCGGCCGACCCCAAGCTGAACGAGGTGCTTGATCGCCTTGCTGGAAGTTCCACGCCGCAGATCGCCGCAGCGGCCCTGCCCTTGGCCGCGACACGTTGGAATGAAGATGAAGCGAAACGCAAGCTGCCTCCGCTGACCGACAAGCTTCTTGCGACGGCAGGCCGGGATCCTGTGGTGCTGGCACCCCTTGGCACGCTGCCGGTCTTCAGCGGGAAGCTGGAGAAAGCGCTTGCCGACGGGCTCTCCAGCGGGGATGCCGCGGTGCGTGGCCCTGTCCTTGGGGCGGTGGTGAGCAACGATTCGCCCGATGCGGCCAAGCTCATGATCGCGGTGCTGCCGGCCCTTGCCACGACGGACAAGGCGCGGGTGATTGAAGCGCTTCTCGGCCGCCCTGCATCTGCGATCCTCCTCGCACAGGCCTTGGACAAGGGTGAGATCTCCATGGCCGTTGCGGGCACGCAGATGCTTTCGCGTCTTGCCGATCACGCCGATCCCACCGTGCGCGAGAAGTCAGCGCCGGTGATCAGGCGCCTGCGAGGTGCCTTCGAAGCGAAGGATGCCGCCATCGCGCGTCTGTTGCCGGAGGTGAGCAAGCCGGGCAACGCGGAAGCGGGCAAGGGCCTCTATGCCGCCTGTGCGGTTTGCCACGTCTTCCACGGCGAGGGCGCGAACATCGGCCCGGTGCTGGAAGGCATCGGCGTGCACGGGGTGGAAGCGCTGCTTACCCACATCGTGGACCCGAACCGCGAGGTGGAGCCGAGCTATCACGTCTGGAACATCGCGACGAGGGACGGTCGCACCTTGGCCGGCTTCATCAGCCGCGAAACCGCGGGCAGCATCTTCGTGAAGAACGCGGCGGGCGAAACCGAAGTGGCACGCGATCAAATCACCAGCCGTATCGACACCGGCAAATCGCTCATGCCCGAGGGCTTCGAGGCGCTGGGCCCGGCAACCCTGCGCGACCTG
>CBFGPU010000473.1:0-3319 GCA_965650715.1 uncultured Haloferula sp.
CCCGATGGCACAGATGGCGGCGAAGGGGGTTTGGAAGCCGACATCGAAGTAGTCGGATTCGACAAACGCCATCCGGTCTGTGAGTCCGTCCTGTCGGGCGACAGCTTGAATGAAGGCCAGGCGTTCGGCCACGGGTTCCAAGGCCACGACCGGAACATGCAGGGCCAGAGGACGGGCGGTCTGGCCCCAGCCCGAGCCGATATCAAGCACCGGTCCGGTGCCGACTGGCAGCACGGTGCCGAAAAAGGCGGTGCGCGACGGGTCGGCGATGATACGGTAGAGCCAGGGTTTGGCGGTTTGGTAACGTTTTGCCACGACCTCACGCCAAGGGCTGCCGGAATCGATTTCCGCGATCAGGGAGTGCAGGTCGGTGGAGGCGGTGTCGCGAAAGCCCAGCGCCCGGGGGCGGGCGAAATACCCGCCCGTCTCAAGGGCAAAGGTGCCGCCATGATGGACAATGTGGAGAGGGAACACGAAGTGGGACGAACGCAGGATTAGCGTTCAGTCTCAATCTCATATCCCTTTTCGGTCAAGGTGACGATTACGTCGCCGTGCAGGCCGCTGACGTAAGTGGGTATCTGCTTTTTCTCAAAGTAGCCGCGGATCCGGGTGGCGCGGTCGGATTTCCAGAGTTGCCTAGGCACGGGCACCAGCGCGGCGGTCGCCGCCACCCGGGCGAAGAAAATATTCGGAGCCGCGCCTTCCACCCCGTGATGGGGCACCTTTAGCACATCGGCTGAGAGATCGAAGTCGCTCTGGGCGAGATAGGTTCCCATGGAGTGATTAAGGTCGCCGGTAAACAGGGCACGCGTAGCGCCGATACTGAGTTTGACGATGATGCTGGTGTCGTTGACGTCTGTGCGACCGATGGGCGTGTTGAGGCCGTCGTAGAGGCAGATAACATCGATGGCCACGAGTGCGCCGGTGGTGGTCTTTTCCTCCCATATTCGTTCGCCTATTCCGGGTGTGAAACAGGGGATCTGGCGTTTGCGCAGCTCATCCAGTGTGTATTGGACGTGCGCAAGATTGCAGCCCCAAGGCATCTCGGGATCGGCCGCAGCCTTGTCGGGCACATTGCACGCAACTTTGCGGATCGGAATCCCGGCATCATGCACGTCAAGCAAGGCGCCGTAGTGGTCGATGTGGAAATGGCTGATGATTGCCAAATCGATGGACTTGACCTTCAGATCCTTCAGGCGGCGCACCACCGCACCGGCGGAGTCGCCGAGAAGACCAGCATCAATCAGGATGGTGGCTCCGCTCGGTAGCCGCACCACGTGGCAATCGGCGACGTGCTTGTCGGTCATGACATTGACCATAGTCCACCTTATCGCGTCATCGTCCGATGGCGTCGACATAAGGGTAGCGGTGATGAGACTGCACAGCAGCAGCCTGCGAACAAGTGGCCCGTTGTTCAGCAAAGTGCCGAGATTGTCGGCACATTGCGGCTATTGTCTAACATCTATTACTGTCGGACAGTAAGCTAGCCCGAAGGATTTGTCGCGCGGCAGCACGTCAAAACGCAGGACGTCATAGCGGCGGTGAATGACTTGGACCTCACCGCTGACGAGCCGCACCCAGCCCAGGGAAATGAAGTAGACGCCAGGCAGGACGTTCAGCGACAGGGTAAAGGTCACGTCGGTGCGGGTGCCGGCGGGAACATCGGGAGGGGTCTGGCCTTGGAAATAGGTGTTGGTGCCGTAGATTTCCTGACCGCGCACATCCTTCAGGGTGAGGGCGTAGATCGGTGCCGTGACCGTCTGCTGAGCTTCGCAGGTGATGCGGACGCGGATGGTGTCGCCGGTTACGAAACTGAGGCGGGGCGAGCCGGCTGCATCGCTCAGAACGACGGAAGCGATCTGGCCCTGCTCGCCGCCGTAGGCATATTCCTTGTCGGAGATCTGCTGATGGGTGCGTTCCTCGGCGAGGAGCCGTGTGCTCACATTTTCGGCGGCTAGCGATGTGGGCAGCAGATCCGGAGCTGGCGCGGGAGCCGGGCTCTTCACCGGGGTGGAGCCTGGCGCCTTGTGCTGCAGGGCGGCGAGATCCTCGCGGATGGCTTCCAAGCCGTGTGGGCTGGTGATCAACTTGGTGTAGATGTTGGTGACGTCGTTGGGCGAGCCTTTGAGGAGCATTTCGCCGCGTTCGAGCAGGACGGCGGTGCGGCACATGCGCTTCACGGCGTTGGTGTCGTGGGACACGAAGATGATCGTGCGACCTTCCTTGAGCATCTGCTCGAGGGTTGCGTGGCACTTGAACTGGAAGCGGGCATCGCCGACCGCGAGGGCCTCGTCGATGATCAGGATGTCGGCATCCACGTGGGCGCAGACGGCAAAGGCGAGGCGCAAGGTCATGCCGCTGGAGTAGGTGCGGACCGGTTGGTCGATAAACTCTCCGATGCCGGAATACTCCACAATGGAGTCGTAACGGGCGGCGATCTCCTCCTTACTCAGACCAAGGATAGCCGCGTTCATCAGGATGTTTTCGCGGCCGCTGAAGTCAGGATTGAAACCGCTCCCGAGCTCGAGAAGGGCGGCCACACGGCCCCTGATCGTGACGGTCCCCTCGGTCGGCTGGACGGTGCCGGCGATCATCTGCAGGAGGGTGCTCTTGCCGGCGCCGTTGCGGCCGATGATGCCGATGCATTCGCCTGGCGCGATCTCGAGCGAGACGTTGCGCACGGCATGGAAGCGCTTGGCGGGCGTCGGACGGCCGAGGCCGAGCGATTGCCGGATGACGTGCGCGAGGCGTTCCGACGGATCGTTCCAAATGGTGTAGACCTTGGTGACGTCCCGGATCGAGACGGCTGGGACAAGGGCGGTGACCGGGGAGGAAGGCATTTCCCGGTTAGGAGAAGGGAGCGCGGAGCAGGGGGCAAGGCCGGAGCGCGGAAGCCGGTGGACGGTAGCCAGTGAACGGTGGACAGAGGACCGTAGCGGTAGGGCGGAAGCCGGAGGTTTGAGACCGGGTGGAGAAAAGAGCTTTCACCACGGATTGCACGGATGACACAGATAGGGGCCAGGGCCGGGGGTTGAGAAACTTCGTCTCCTTCGCGGTGTCGGCCGACGGTTCCGTCAGGCTCTCAACTTAAGCTTTTCGCTTTAACGGGTGCCGGGAGCGGCGAGCACAGCATTGAGCCGCGCGAGGGCCGCCGGCGTAAACTCGGTGATGGGGTCCTTGGCTTCGGGAATGGTTTCTAGGTGCAGGCGATCGTCGACGATGCGGAGAGTCGCGATTTCCCGCCCGCCTTTCAGGCTGTCCAGAGGCAAGGTGAGGCGGGTGTTTTGACCGGCGTCCACGAGGCGCAGGCCGCGGAGGG
>CBFGPU010000474.1:0-3313 GCA_965650715.1 uncultured Haloferula sp.
GGAGCAGGAGGGCGCGCAGGAATTCTAAGGAAGCCCGCGACCCCGGCCTTCCGGGGCAAGGGCTCCAGCGCATCGAACCACCTCCCCGCCATCTTCGCCGCCCGGCCGCCTTCGGATGCACCTTGTCCGCCACCGCTTCCTTCTTCCTGTCGAATCAAGGCAAGGCCGGATCATTAATGGAGAACAAAATACTGAAGTTGAAACGCTATTATAAAATATAATTTCACCAATACGACAAACCTAACACCAAGCTTGCATTCCCCCACCGTCGCGCGAGCCTTCCCGCCGTCATGGCTGATTCCCGAGCAACCGCCCCGCGCCTGCGCTCGCTCGATGCCCTGCGCGGCTTCGACATGCTTTGGATCGTCGGTCTCTCGGAGCTCTTCATCCAGCTCGCCGGCGTCACCAAGATTGGCTGGCTCCAAACCTGGGCCGTCCAGATGGACCACGTCGCCTGGGAAGGCATCCGCGTCCACGACCTCATTTTCCCGCTCTTCATGTTCGCCTCGGGAATCTCGATTCCCTACGCGCTGCGACCGAAACTCGAAGCCGCCACCCCCCGCGGCAAGCTGCTTGCCGTCATCTGGCGGCGGGCACTCGTCCTAGCCCTGCTGGGAATAATCTACAATGGCGGCCTGCGGTTCGCGGGCTACAGCGACCAGCGCTTCGCCAGCGTGCTCGGCCAGATCGGCATCGCGTACGGCGTCACCGCCACGGTCTTTCTTTTCACCCACACCTGGAAGGGCCGCGCGGCCTGGTGTCTCGGCATCATGGTGGCCGTCTCCGTCCTGCAATTGCTCGTCCCCGTACCCGGCCATGGTGCCGGAGTGCTGACCCCGGAGGGCAGTATCAATGCCTGGTTCGATCAACGATTCCTGCCCGGCCGCCCCCACGAATGGGCTCCCTACGATCCCGAGGGCGTGCTCTCCGTCATCTCCGCCTGCGTCCTCACCCTCGGCGGCGTCCTGCTCGGCGATTACGTGCGCACCTGGGAAAAGCCTTCGCTCACCGCCGCCAGCCGCATGCTCATCGCCGGAACCGCCGTGCTCTTCCTCGGCTGGGTCTGCTGGCACCTCGGCTATCCGCCGATCAAGAAGATCTGGACCACCACTTTCAACCTCCTCGCCGGAGGGATTTGCACCTGGCTCTTCGTCGTCTTCTACCTGGCGATCGATTTTCGTCCGCACTCGAATTGGAGCTTCTTCCTCCAGGTGATCGGCATGAACTCCATCACCATCTACATGGCGGAGAAGATCATCCCTTTCCATCTCATCTCCGAATTCTTCCTGGGAGGCGCGGCAGCACACTCCGGAAACTGGAGCCCCGTGATCCTCACCCTCGGCGTCCTCTTCGTCGAGTGGCTCCTCCTTTATTACCTGTGGTGCAAGAAGACCTTCCTGCGGGTATAAGGAATCGCTTTTCCCTCCACCGCGCAGCGCACTTCGATTGATGATTGAGAGATTGGTGATTGATGATTTCTCAAAAAAAACACCCCGCCTCTCTCAAGGCGGGGTGCTCTCAAATCGCTACGGCTGCAGCCGGAATCAAAGACCCTTCTTCACCACGTCGAAGAGAAGATCGACCACGCGGTTGGAATAACCCCACTCGTTGTCGTACCAGCTCACCAACTTGAAGAAGGTCGGGTTCAGCTCGATCGAGGAGCCGGCGTCGAAGATGGACGAGTGCTTGTCGTGGATGAAGTCGGTGGAAACCACTTCCTCGTCGGTGTAGGCAAGGATGCCGGTCAGGTAGCTGTCGGCCGCCTTCTTCATCGCCGCCTTGATCTCTTCCAGCGAGGTCGCCTTGGAGGTCTTCACCGTCAGGTCCACCACCGACACGGTCGGGGTCGGCACGCGGAAGGACATGCCCGTCAGCTTGCCCTTCACTTCCGGGCAAACCAGCGCGGTGGCCTTGGCGGCACCCGTGCTCGCGGGGATGATGTTGATCGCGGCGGAGCGGCCACCCTTCCAGTCCTTCTTCGAAGGACCGTCCACGGTCTTCTGCGTCGCGGTGTAGGAGTGGATGGTCGTCATCAGGCCTTCCTCGATGCCGAAACCTTCCTTGAGAAGGACGTGCACGATCGGGGCGAGGCAGTTCGTGGTGCAACTCGCGTTCGAGATGATGTGGTGCTTGGCGGGATCGTAGAGATTATCGTTCACACCGACGACGAAGGTGCCGTCCTCACCCTTGGCCGGGGCGGAGATGATGACCTTCTTGGCACCGGCCGCGATGTGGCCCTTGGCCTTCTCCGCCTCGGTGAAGAGACCGGTGGATTCGATCACGACTTCCACGCCGAGTTCCTTCCACGGCAGACCTTCCGGGGAGCGCGCGCTGACCACCTTGATGTCGTGGCCGTTGACCACCAGCACGTCGTCCTCTTCGAGGTCCGGCTTGGACTTCTTCGACGACACGGTACCGTTGAACTTGCCCTGGGTGGAGTCGTACTTCAGCAGGTAGGCGAGGTTGTCGGCCGGCACGATGTCACCCACGGCGACAACGTTGAAGGTGGTCCCGAGGTGGCCCTGCTCGACGAGGGCACGGAAGACGAGGCGGCCGATGCGCCCGAACCCGTTGATGGCAATGGTGGTCATGGTAGTAGCTCGTGGTGGCCGCCCCTGCGGCCGGACTGGATCCCCGGCAGAGAGCCGCCGGGGGCGGGATTGTGCATGCGCTCCCCTGTGCGTCAATGCCCCCGTGGGTCAGGAAATTGGCACAATTCCCGTGCAGCAGCCGCCATGCCGGGGACTAGCGAAGGAATGTTGGGCGGTCGGATATTCCACCCGGAAGTATTGCCATTCTGCGCAACTGGTATTACATTTGCTGCCCTGACAACGATTTCCCTCAAGCTACCCGATGAACTCGCCGCCCGTTTGGAGGCGGAGGCACAGGCGCGCAATACCAGTCGCTCCACGCTCTTCCGCGAGGCCTTGGAGGAGAAGTTGGAAGCGCTCGCCGCAGGCAGGCAACCGAGTCTTCTGGAGCTCGCTTCAGATCTTTGCGGTTCGGCCGCAAGCGGATTCCAAGACCTGGGCTCGAATCCCAAGCACCTCGAAGGAATCGGGGCGTGAGCACGATTCTCGCCGATACCGGCCCGTTGGTCGCCTTCCTCGACCGTAGCGAGACCCACCATGCATGGGCTAAGCTCCAGTTCTCCCGCTTCACCGAACCTTTGCTTACTTGCGAGGCCGTCATCGCGGAGGCTGCATTCCTGCTGCGCCGCGGCGGAATCGCCCCGGATCTCCTGCTTCAAATGGTAACCCGGGGGATTATCATCCCTTCCTTCCGGCTCGTGGACGAGGCCACGGCTCTACAG
>CBFGPU010000475.1:0-3310 GCA_965650715.1 uncultured Haloferula sp.
CCGAGGCGGTTGAGGCCGACGGACTTGGGGATGTCGAGGGTATGGACGGCTCCGGCGGCGACATTGCCGATGGTGCGGAACTCCTCGGTTCCGCCGTTTTTCACGACTTCGAGTTTCGCCTTCTGGCTGCTGCCGCTCATTCCCTGCGCCGCGATCCAGCGCGTACGGGCGTCGAGCGACTTGCGCCGCTCGTGGAGTTCTTCTTCAAGATGCGTGATCTCATCCGCGAGTGCGCCGGCTTCCGCATGGCGGGTGCGATCGAGCGGCACGCGGATCGCGGGATGGTTCTCGGGCACATCGGCATCCACGCTCTGGTTGAAGAAGGCCGCGAAGCGATAGTAGTCGCGGTGCTCGATGGGATCGTAGGGGTGGCTGTGGCACTGCACGCAGCCCATCGTGGTCCCCTGCCAGACTTCCCAGGTGGTATTCACCCGGTCCAGCACGGCGGCGACGCGGAACTCCTCGTCGTCGGTGCCGCCTTCGTTGTTCGCCTGGCTCAGGCGGTGGAAGGTCGTGGCGATCCGCTGGTCGAGGGTCGCCCCCGGGAGCAGGTCTCCGGCGAGTTGCTCGATGGTGAATTGATCGTAGGGCAGGTCGCGGTTGAAGGCGTTGATCAGCCAGTCGCGGTATTTCCAGACATCGCGGCGGCTGTCGATGCCGAGCCCCTCGGAGTCCGCGTAGCGGGCCAAGTCCATCCAGACGCTGGCCCAGCGCTCGCCGAAGCGGGGTGAGGCAAGCAGGCGCTCGACCTGCTTGTCGTAGGCCGCGGGGGATGGGTCTGTAAGGAAAGAATCGAGTTCTTCGAGCGACGGCGGCAGTCCGGTGAGATCGAGCGAAAGGCGGCGAAGCAGGGCCGCCTTGTCGGCTTCCTTCGCGGGGTGAAGCCCTTCGTGCTCCAGGCGGGCGAGCAAGAAACGATCGATATGGTTGCGTGGCCAAGCGGTGTCCTTCACCGGTGGTGCCTCATGCAAACGCGGCGCCACGAAAGACCAGTGCTCGCCCCATTCCGCCCCTTCCTTGATCCACTGGCGGAGGGTTTCGATCTCCTTCGCGGCTAGAGGCGGCCCGTGCTCGGGCTTCGGCATCACTTCATCGGGATCGGTCGAAACGACGCGGATCATCATCTCCGAGGCATCCGGATCTCCGGGGACGATGATCGGCTTGCCGGACTCGCCTTTGCCGAGCGCTTTCTCGCGGTAGATGAAGGAGACCTCGCCCGCTTCCTTCACACCGCCGTGGCAAGCGGTGCAGTGGGCGTTGAAGATGGGGCGGACTTCGCGGGCGAAATCGATCTTCGCCATGGCTGGAGAAGCCAGGAAGAGCAGCCCGTATGTCCACGGGGTCATGGGAAAATGCCTCATTTCGCGAAGATGCGGATCTCGTTCATGCCTCCGCCATGGTGGGGGTGATCGGGCGGGCGCTCGGGATGGCGGTAGTGCGAGGTCACCACGATCTTCACGTAGCGGGCTTCCAGGGGATCGAACTCGAAGCGGTGGAAGCCGAACTCCTCGCCGCGCCTCGCTGCCACGCGCGGGAGTTCGGCGGCGGTCAAAGGGAAGAATCTCTTGTTGTCGAGCGAGCCGTAAGCCTCGAAGGAGGCGGTGCCGCGGTCGTTGATGCCGCGGTTATTCGTGTTCTGCAGCGCGATGCTGCCGATCATGGATGCCTCTAGCAAATCGACCGTGAACTCGCCGTTCTCGCCATCGGGGGCCAGCCAGAAGGACCAGTCGCCGGGTACGCCGCTGTCATTGAGCCGGCCATCGGTGAGATTGTCCGGCGGGAAGACCGAACCATGCGGGCGGGTGCAGTAGCCGGGGCTGAAGACCGGCTTGCCGAGTGCGAGATTGCCCTCTTCGGTCTCCGGGGTCGGGAACGCGTGGCTATGGTTCGCGAGCATGACCGGTGATTCATCAAGCGCGGCGAGCAGCTTCGGCTTGCCGGATTCGCGGACGAGCGCGCGGCTTTCACCGACGCCGAGACGCGTGTGCAACTGCGGGGCCGTTTGCACTTCCACCTCGCCCTTGAAGACTTCCGTGAGCACCACCGGTGCGGCCCCGTCGCTGCCGACGGCGAGGCCGAACTCCGTGCCCAGATCGACGAAGCGGCCGCCCGGCGTGTCGATGCTGAACCCCTCCGCTCCGTCGGGCGTGTGAACGGAAACGCGCCCGTGGGCGACCGAGAGCGCCTCCTTCTCATCGAGGCGGAAGCGGCAGGGCCCTTCCAAGACAACACTGGCCCCGCTCGGGAAGCCGAGCTTCATGAAGCCCCGCGTGAACTCCACCGGCACCGAAGCGGGAAGGCGTCCGGAGGCAGGGGCAGGCGACCCTTCCGCCCATGAAACGTTCTGAGCTTCGATCACCGTGGCGATCGGACCGCGCGGGCGGGTCAGAAAGAGAGCGGCAACGGAGCCTAGCAGCGCGAACGCAGCCACTGCCGCGATCAGGCGGCGGCTGCGGAAGGGCACGACCTTCTCCGGCGCAGGGGATTCGAAATAGGAAGGCGCCGCGGCGCGCCGGACGAGTGCGGACTGCAGGGCCGCCGCGCGACGATATCGCGCACGGGCGGGAGAACTGGCAGCGAGCATGTCGTTCAACTCCACACGCTCCGCTTCACCGAGGGACTCCTCGAAGAGCGCGTGCAGGAGAAGATCGAGACGGTCTTCTTTCATGGCGTGGCGAGCTTGCGCTCGATGCAGGTTTCGAGCGCCTTGCGGATCCGCATGAGTGCCAGGGAAAGGGCGGTGGGAGTCTGCTTCCGTTCCGCGGCAAGAGCCTGAACCGAGGAACCCGGCGCATACCGGGCGAGAATCAATTCGCGCTGGCGTCCGGGGAGTTCCTGCAGGCATTTCTCAAGCGCCTGCTCCAGATCGCCATGCGGGTCGTCCCGGTACTCCGCGGCCAGCAACTCGACCAAGGAGTCATCGAAGACATGCCGGTCACGGCTCGCATCGCGGCGGGCGGCCTTGACTTGGTACAGCGCGATGGTGAGCGCCCAGGGGAGAAAGGGTTGGGCGGGATCGTATTCCGCCGCCTTCCGCCAGAGGACCAGGTTCGTCTCCTGCGCCACGTCGTCCGCCAGCATGCGGTCGGGAAGGAGCGAGAGGATGTAGCGGTGGATCTCCGGCTGGTGCCGGGCGATCAACCCCACGATCATTTCCTCGGCATTGTGCGGTTCGGCGGACATCTCCACCGGGTCTTACCAGAAATCCTCGGAATCTTTCGCGGGAATTTCGTCCTCAGAATCCGGATTGCCTAAGTCGCCTGTGGGATGAGACTGCCCGCCAATGAGAATGTGCCAATGGCGGCTGTTC
>CBFGPU010000476.1:0-3304 GCA_965650715.1 uncultured Haloferula sp.
AGGAGAGGCGGGCGTAGAGGTCGTGCCAGCCATCGCTGCCATAGTAGTCGTTGGTGAAGCTCGTGCCCGCCTTGGCCGCGATGAAGGAGGACTTGCCGAGCGGCTTGGACCAGGAGGCCTCGATGTTACCGTACCAGCCGCCGTCGCCGGTATCGTAGGCGATGCCCGTGCCGATGTCCCAGTCCTCGTCGAGGTGCCAGGTGAAGGAGGGATTCAGGTCGAAGCCGTCCTCGAAGAAGGAGTCCTGATAGTCGCGCCAGGTCGTGGCGAAACCGGCGGTCCATTGCTTGGTATCGTAGCGCAGGTCGAGGAAGGCGGCGGCCTCCGAGAAATCGTCGTCTCCCGTGCCGGTGCCGTAGTTGCCGCCGAGGTTGAGCACCCACTCGTTGGATAGCGCGATCTCCGCCTCCAACTGCACGTCGATCAGGTCATCCGCCAGCTTGAAGCCGCGGTGAATGTACTCGGAGCGGTAGCCGGTGACCACCTCGATGCCGATCGGCGTGGTCTCCGAAGGCGGATCCGCGAGGCAGGGCGTTGCGACGACGGCGAGGACGGGGATGAGGCGGTTCACGGCGGCGAGCATGGAGCCGCCGCCGCGAGCCTGCAAGGCGAAGCGCCCTTCGGGAGGATTAACGGACCGTCTGGATGTCGGACTCGGCCAGCGAGGTGTGGAGGATTTCCTTCCGCAGGCTGCCGCCCTTCCGCTGGCTCCACCACAGCACCACCGGGGAGGCGATGAAGATCGAGGAGTAAGTGCCGATCACGAGACCGATGAGGATCATCACGGCGAAGTCCTTCAGGGCCGCACCGCCGAAGATCGCGATGATCGCCACGGTGACGATGGTCGTCAGCGAGGTCAGGATCGTTCGCGAGAGCGTGGCGTTGATGGCCTCGTTCATCAGGTCCTTCACCTCGCCTTCACCGATTTTCAGGGAGTCGCGGATACGGTCGAAAATAACGATGGTGTCGTTGATCGAGTAACCGGCGATCGTGAGAAGCGCGCCGACGTGGATCAACGATAGCTCGCTGCCGAACAGGATCACGATCCCCGCGGAGAGCGCCACGTCGTGAAGCAGCGCGACGAAGCCGCCGAGCGCGAAGGAGAACTCGAAGCGGACGGTGATGTAGACCAGGATGCCGAAGAGGCCGAGAGCCAAGGCGATCAGCGACTGCTTCATGAAGTCCGAGCCCAGCGAGGCGGACACGCCCTGGACGCTTTCCGTCACCACCCAGACTTCCTTGTCACCCACCGTCTTCTTCTCGCCGAGGAGCGGGAAGCTGGCGCGCAGGTGGCTGGAGATCTTCTCGGAATCGCCCTCCGCGCAGCGGATGGTGAGGAGTTCGCCGGTGATGGATTTCTCGAGCTGCACGGAGGGCAGCTTCGCGGTTTGCACCTTCGCGACGGCTTGCTCGACCTCGTGCGGATCGAGGTGCTTGTCGTCGAGCTGGAAGCGCAGGAGCGTGCCGCCGGTGAAGTCCACGCCCAGGCTCTTCTCGCCGCGGTAGGCGACGGCGCCGATGCTGGCGGCGATCAGGATGCCGGAAACGATGTAGGAGAGCTTGCTCTTCGAAAGGAAGTCCAGCTTGGTCTCGCGGATCAGGTCGAGGAAGGAGAGCTTCTTGAGCAGGTTCAGATCATTGCACCAGCGGAACAGCACCCGGGTCACGAGGATGGCGGAGAACATCGAGGCGAGCAGGCCGATCGTCAGGGTCACGGCGAAGCCCTTGATGCTGCCGCTGCCCAGCCAGAAGAGGATGACCGCGGTGATGAGCGAGGTGATGTTCGAGTCGAAGATCGCGGTGAAAGCCTTCTCGTACGAGGCGTTGATCGCCGTCTTCAGGGTCTTGCCGGCGGCGATCTCCTCGCGCAGGCGTTCATAGATCAGCACGTTCGCGTCCACCGCCATGCCGATGGTGAGGATCATGCCCGCGATGCCCGGAAGAGAGAAGGTGAAGTTGAACATCGCCATGCCGCCGAAGACCATGAGGCCGTTCACGGCGAGGCCGAAGAGGGCCACCAATCCCGCGGTGCGGTAGTAGATCAGGACGAAAAGGGCGGTGATGCTCAGACCGACGATGCCGGACCACATGCCTTGCTTGACCACCGTGGCACCGAGGGTGGGGGAGATCTCGCTGTTCTCGATGATCTTGAGCGGGTTCTCCAGCGGGTTCTTGAGCGCGTTGGCCAGGCTGCGGGCCTCTTCCACGCTCTTCTGCCCTTCGATCACGAAGTTCTTCCCGAGCGGCACGGAATTGACCACCGGCGCGGTGATGACCTCACCGTCGAGCACGACGGCGATGCGGTCCCGCATCGGGGTCATGTCCTTGGTCAGGTTGATCATCTTGTCCTCCCCGGCGCTGGTCAGGCTGATCGAAACCAGGATCTTGCCGGCCTGGGACTCGGGCCAGGCCTCCTGCACGTCCTTGCCGGTCAGGGCGGGGCGGTTGCTCAGGAGGAGGTAGGAGGTGCGCTCCACGCCGTCCTCGTCTTCCTGCTTGTGTTCGAAGGCGGTGTAGCCCGGCACGCGGGAGGCTTGCTCGGCCAGCGTGCCGTCCTCCTTCTTCGTGTTGTTCTGGCGATTGTAGATGCGCTCGGCCAAGGTAAGGTTCTCCGTGCCGCCCTGCTGGAAGCCATCGAGGTTCACCTTCCGGAGTTCGAGCTTGGCGACCTTTTCCAAGGTCTCCCGCACTCCCTCCGCATCTTCCGCCGCCACGCCCGGGATCTGGATCAGGATCTGGTCGGTGCCTTGGGTCACGATCTGGATTTCGGTCGTGCCGAGGGCGTTAAGCCGCTTTTCGATAATCGACTTGGCCTGCTCGACATCGTCCTTGGTAAGGGGGATCGGCAGGTTCGTGTTTTCGTCGATTTTCGGCTGGACTTGGAGCGTGTAGGAGAAGCCGCCGATCAGGTCGATGCCGCCTTTGAGGGTTTCCTTCGGGGGATAGATGGCCAGTACGCACAGGCCGCAGAAGCCGATGATCAGCACGCTGCCGATGTTCCGCTTCCGCGCCTCGAAATCGGTGGCGAAGTACCAGAAGAAAAGGACCAGCAAGGCGAGCCCCGAGAGGAAGAGGAGCAACGGATCCTTCAGGAGGGAGGCCGCGAGGACGGTAGGCGGGAACATGACGGGAAAGCGTGGGCGGGTGATACGCGGGATGGCCGCGCTTACTTGGATTCCGCGGAAGGCGCGGCTTGCTTCTTGACCACGGTGGCCACGGCGGGCTTGTCGAACTCGATCATGGTGCCTTCGGCGACCTTGAGGACGACGGTGCTCTCCTTGACGTTGTGGACGATCGCATGGAT
>CBFGPU010000477.1:0-3291 GCA_965650715.1 uncultured Haloferula sp.
TCATGGCGGAATTTTTCGCCCCGGGGGTGATCATCGTGTTTTTCGGGGTCGGCGCGATTATCACGGCGATCACGACTTGGGCTGGCTTGACCCCGGAGGTGGGGTCCCAGGCTGCGGTATTCGCGACGACTTCCGTGGTCCTGCTCTTCGGCCTGCGGCGGTATGTGAAGCAGTGGTTCGTGGGAACTTCGACTCATCTGGACGGTGGCGACGACGATTTCACCGGGCGCGAGGCGCGGGTGGTGATCTCGCTGCCGGGTCACGGCGGTGATGGACAGGTCGAGATCAAGGGCGCGAACTGGAAAGCCCGGAGCGAGGTCGCGATTCCGGCCGGTTCCACGGTGATCATCGAGCGCCGCGAAGGCCTCACCTTCCACGTCCGCCCCCGCCTCTGAGATTCCCCAACATTGATCTATGAAAGCCATCCTCGGATTCACGCTCCTCGCCCAGAACAGCGGCAATTTCGGTGTCGCCCTGATCATCGCCCTGGTGGCGGTGGTCGTGGTCGCGCTGATCAAAACCGCCCGGATCGTGCCGCAGCGGCAGGCGCATATCGTCGAGCGCCTGGGGAAATACCACAAGACGCTGGAAGCCGGCTTTCACATCCTGATCCCTTTCATCGACCGGGTGGCCTACAAGCACTCGTTGAAGGAAGTGGCGATGGACGTGCCGCCGCAGTTTTGCATTACCAAGGATAACATCGCGATCGAGATCGACGGCTTGCTCTACATGCAGGTGCTGGATGCAAAGCTCGCCTCGTACGGCATCGATAACTACTACTACGCGGCTTCGCAGCTCGCACAGACGACGTTGCGCTCGGAGATCGGCAAGCTGGAGCTGGACCGCACCTTCGAGGAGCGGGACACGATCAACGCGCAGGTGATTGCCGCGCTGGACAAGGCTTCCGAGCCCTGGGGTCTGAAGATCACGCGCTACGAGATCGCGAACATCAAGCCGCCGCAATCGGTGCAGGACGCGCTGGAGAAGCAGATGCGCGCGGAGCGCGAGCGGCGCGCCACCATCGCCCTCTCGGAAGGCCAGCGCGAGGCACAGATCAACGTGGCCGAAGGGCAGAAGCAAGAGGTCATCAAGCAATCCGAGGCGAAGAAGCTGAGCCAGATCAACGAGGCCGAGGGCAAGGCCCGCGAGATCGAGTTGCTGGCGAACGCGACGGCGGAAGGGATCATCCGGATCGCGCAGGCGACCCAGCAACCGGGCGGCAAGGACGCGGTGAATTTGCGGATCGCGGAGCAGTACATCATCCAGTTCGGCAATCTCGCGAAGGAGACGAACACGCTGATCCTGCCGCAGAACCTGAGCGACATCGGCGGGGCGGTGGCGGGGCTCTCGAAGATCCTGGACGTGGCGAAGCAGGGAGGCTCGCAGGGCATCGTGCCGCCGCCGTTGCGATGAAGTTCCAAGTGAGAAGTTCCAAGTGCCAATGAAGAAGGGGGCGTGAAACACGCCCCCTTTCTCTTTCTTCCAATTGCCTTTCCTTGGAACTTGGAACTTCTCACTTGGGAACTTCCCGGAGGGAGAAAGCGGCCGCTCTCCTGTAAGCCGGATTCTGTCTCCCCCGCCTTTGCGGAGGTGGATGATCATTTCTCTCCCCGCTTGCGCGGGAGCCCGCTTGCGCGGACTGCGACTAATACCCGGAGATACGACGGGCGGGCAGCCCTTCCCCTGTTCTGTCTTGCACCACGCGAGGTTTGCCGTGCCGCGCCGGTTACCCGGACACGCGGTGGGCTCTTACCCCACCCTTTCACCCTTACCTGTGCCCTTGCGGGCCATCGGCGGTATGCTCTCTGCTGCACTGTCTGTCCGGCAGCCTTGACGCTGCCGTCCCCCTTTTTCAAGAGGCGCGTTGCCCTGCGGTGTCCGGACTTTCCTCGACCTTGCAAGCAAGGCCGCGATCACCCGGAGAGCGGCGGGGCCAGCCTACGGCTGGAAGTTCCAAGTGAAAAGGTCCAAGTTCCAAGGAGAGGCAGGAAGACGCGCAGATCACCGGCGTTTTCCGAAATAGCGGCGGGACACGGACCACAGGGCCCAAAGGCTCATCGCGCCATAAAGGCCCGCGATTGCCGAAAGGGCGATCCCTTCCGCAAGATCCACGGATTTCACTCCACCCACAATGATCTCGCGGAGGAAGCTTCCGACGACCCACAAGGCTCCGGCAGCGGTGGGGCCGAAGTAGAGCCAGACGCCCCAAAAGATGATCGGCTTGGTTCGCGGATGGACCGCCGTGGCATGCGACGGGCCCTTGGCCGTACCCATTTCCCAAGGTGCCGTGGATGAGAACGAATCCAAGGGTGCCCCACATTCAGCGCAGCGGGAGGCCCCCGGCTCATTGGGATGGCCACAACGGATGCAAATCATACGCCCGGGAGTGATGTCGTCCCTATCCAAGACCCCGAGGCAAACATTCCTACGGGGTGATCACAACCCGATTCCGCCGACCGGCTTCAACCGATCCAGAAGCAATCCACGAAGAACCATACGATCATCACGATCCCGATCGCGAGCTTCATGCCCATGCCGGCGACGGTGCCGACGACGGAGCCGACTCCGGAGACGGCGGCGGGTTTGAGCTCCTGTTTCGCGAAGAGCTTCTCGAAGGCAAAGGCTCCGATCAGGGGACCGGCGATGAGTCCGACGGGGAAGAAGAACATGCCGACGATGCCGCCCAGCAGGGCGCCCCAGGCCCCCCATTTGGTCCCGCCGAACCACTTCGTGCCCGCGGCACCGGCGGCAAATTCGAAGATCTGCGAGACGGTAAGGAGCACGGTGAGGATCACAAAGGTCCACCATTCCATCCCGGATTGCTCCCGCCCGAGCATGAGCCGGTGGGCGATGGCAGCAAAGAGCAGGATCAGGTGGCCGGGCAGGATCGGGATGATGCAGCCGACCAGTCCGGCGACCAGCAAACAGGACGTGATGAGCCAGGCGACGCCGGTGCCAACACCGTGCCAGCCCCCCCATTGGGTGACCGTTTGCCAAGCTGAATCCCACATCGCGCGGGAGGGTAGCCGGGATTTCGGGCCGGTCGAGGGCGATTCGGAGGCGCCGCAGTTGTCCTACAGACCTCGTTTTCGCATCTGAAAACCGGGGTCGAACGGTCCATCTGCGCAGCCCGCACTAAAGAACTAGGTAAAAGGGGAGCTTGCTAAACTGGTTTTACTTTTGGCGTATGGACGGCGTCCATCCGCGGTGGGGACAGGGCTTGTCATAACCCGTCACTTTGCCACCCTCGCCGTAAACCCGATCCGCCACTCCGACGTAACCAAGCACTCA
>CBFGPU010000478.1:0-3287 GCA_965650715.1 uncultured Haloferula sp.
GGCGCGCAAGTCCGCCGTGGCGGAGGCGACGACCACGAAAGGCGGAGCCTCGGGGACGGGGAAGGCCGCCACACCGGACGGCCGGGCGGGCGCGGGCAAGCGGTCGGTTTCCTCCGCGGAGTCACAGCAGTTCGCGGATTCCATCCGCACCATCTTCCGCGAAACCGTGGAGGAGCGGCGCATGGAGATGTTCGAGCGCATGCTGGAGCGGGCCGGGCCGGAGCACTATGCGGCGGTTGTCGCCTTGATCCGGGAGAACGACCTGCGCGGCTGCGGCAGTGCCGGCGAGTGGTCGCGCCTGTGGGCAAGCTGGGGTCGGCGCGATCCGGCGGGGGCGATGGAGTTCATCCGGGCGCACGACTGGAGTGGCTGGAGCCGCGAAGCGTCGGAGGAGGCGAAGAACCGCACCCTGATTTACTGGGGGGAGACCGATCCCGAGGGCGCGCGGCACTTCTTGGAGAATAGCCCCGAGTTGGCAAACGGCGACCGCACGGGGATCCACGGCATGGTGCGCGGTTGGGCCTCGGTCGATGCTCCTGCGGCGGCGCAGTGGCTTTTCAAAAGCGGCCTGGGGATGAGCGCGGAGTACAAGGCCGTGGTGGAGGCCATCAGTCGGAAAGGCGGGCAGGAGGCCCTCGACGAGTGGTTTGCCGGGATCAAGCAGGCGGGCGCTCCCGAGAAAGATCTTCAAGGATTCGCCGAGGTCATCGCCCGGAACAAGCGGGCCTACCAACCGGAGAAAGCCGCCGCTTGGGTCGAACAGCATCTGGCCGAGCCGTGGGTGGGGGAGAGCGAGATCGTCGGTAGTACCGCGCGCTCCTTTGCCGAGCGGGATCCGGCGGCTGCCATGGAATGGGCGCAACGCACCGGATTGGAGAGCGCCAACCAGGCGGCCATGGCTACCTGGTGTCAGCGGGATCTCGATGGCGCCGGCAAATGGCTCGGCGAAAACACCGGCAGCCCCGGCTATTCCCAAGCCGCCTCGGTGCTGGTATTTTACCTTCAACAGAAGGATCCCGCCGCCGCGCAGACTTTGGCGGAGGGCATTCCGGACGAGTCGATCCGCACCCGCGTCCTCTGGAAATTGCAGGGGAACTGAGCTGCCGCACGCCCCGCGCTTGCCCGTGACCGCTTCGGGGGTCTAGCTAGCGCGCATGGAAATCATTCGCGCGGGCGTGGCAGGAGCGGGGTCGATGGGGCGCAATCACGCGCGGGTTTATAGCCTGATCCCGGGGGCGAAGCTGTGCGGGGTGTATGATGCGGATTTCGAGCGCGCGAAGGCGGTGGCGGAAGAGTTCGGCACCGTGCCGGTCGCCTCGCTGGAGGAGCTCGCCGGTCTGGCTGAAGCCATCAGCGTGGCGGTGCCGACCGTGGCTCACCGGGAAGTCGGCTGCCGCCTGATGGACCTCGGCGCGCACATCCTGATGGAGAAGCCGATCGCCCCCTCCGTGGAAGACGCCCGGACCCTCGTCGAGACGGCAAAGCGTCAGGGCAAGATCCTGCAGGTCGGGCACATCGAGCGCTTCAACCCGGTGCTGCGGCAGCTCGAACAACGCCTGACCCATCCCAAGTTCATCGAGGCCCACCGCCTCTCGCCCTTCCCGAACCGCAGCATCGACATCGGCGTCGTGCTCGATCTCATGATCCACGACCTCGAGATCATCCTGCACCTCGTGCGCTCCCCGGTGGAGAGCATCGATGCGGTCGGAGTGCCGGTCCTGATGCCCTCCGAGGATATCGCGAACGCCCGCATCCGCTTCCAGAACGGCTGCGTCGCGAACGTGACCGCCAGCCGGATCAGCCCGGAGAAGATGCGCAAGATCCGCGTGTTCCAGTCCGATTGCTATCTCTCGCTCGATTACCAGGAGCAGGCCGGCCAGATCCACTGGCGCGAGGGCATGTCGATCCAGCGGGCGGAAGTGGAGGTCGAGAAGGACGAGCCGCTCAAGCTGGAGCTCGCCGCCTTCATCGCCAGCGTGGCTCACGGCCATGACCCGGCGGTGACGGGGCAACAGGGCACCGCTGCGCTGGAACTGGCGCTGGAGATCACGCGGATCATCCACGCCCAAGGTTGAGGCGGCGCGAATGGAAAAGGGCGAGCGGAATTGCCGCTCGCCCCGTGAGGAAGTCTCTCTGCTGTTTTCCAAGATCAGGGAGCGAGCGGCGGATACACGCTCACGACGAAGGCGCGATTGGTCGGCATGGCCGTCTCATCTTGAATGAAAATCCGCCAGGTGGTGCCGAAATACCAGACACCCACGGGCTTGTCCAAATAGGTCGAGCTGGCGTCGCTGTAGAGATGGGTGACGAACACGACGGCATTCGGATTGCTGTTCGTGAGGGCGTTGTTGATGACCGCATAGTTCCCCGTGATGTTCCCGGCATCCGTGGTGAAAATGAAGGAATTGGGCACGCCGCCGACTTTCACCTTCGTCACATCCGCGATGTTGTATCCGGCCACCAGCGCGTTGCTGGAGTCCTCGTTGTAAACCGACCACTTGTTATTGTAGAGGGATGATCCCGCACCCGTATAGTAGATGCCGATGTTCTTATCGAGTTCCGTGCCGGGAAAGCCTTTCACCGGGTTCACCATGTGGGTGGCCAAGAGCAGCGCGGCCGGCTTGTTTTTCTGAAACGCGAAGGTCGTGACGTTGTAATAGGACGAGGCGGGGCTGGCGTGGACGCGCTTGCTCACCGAGGGAATCAGAACATTGAAGCGAGCTCCCACCGGGATCGCGGCGAAATCCTCATTCCGGATCTGCCAGCGACCGGTGGATTCGTTGTATTGAACCCCAACCGGATGGTCGTTGTAGACGGCGGTCCACCGCTGGGTGAGGATGGGGTTCAGCTTGCCCTTTCCGTTGAGCAACGGATGGTCCAGCGTCATGGTGCTGCCGGAGGTGTTTCCGGCATCGGAGATGAATTGCAACGCCTTGGGCGTTGCGGCTTTCGCCGGGGCGAGGGACAGTAGGCCCAGAGCGGCGGCTGCGATTCCGCCTCGAAGGGCGACCTGGAGGAGTGACAGTGTGTTCATTGTAGTTCGTTTGGTTTCAAACGGACTGCCACACTGTTGAGTTCATTTACTTCGGTCAATCTCTTAGTTATGGCAAAAAACTCGGGTTGAACCCTTCGGTTTTTGTGCATTGGGTGTCAATCCACGCTGGACTCCTGCAGTTTGACGGAGTTCTCGGGCAGGGTGATATCCTTCGGCAGGTCGCGAAACATGCGCCAGAGCAGTTTCGGATTGGTTCGCAGGCTCGCACCGTCCAGAAACTTCCATTCTCCCC
>CBFGPU010000479.1:0-3281 GCA_965650715.1 uncultured Haloferula sp.
TTCTGGTCATCCGCCACGCCAAGGCCGAAGCCCACGGACACCCCGGGGGCGATGGCGAGCGGGCGCTGGTGGCGAAGGGCTTCGAGCAGTCGGCCAAGCTCGGGCGCTTCCTCAAGCGGATCGAGCGTCGGCCGGACGTGGTGCTCACCAGTCCGCTCGTGCGTGCCCGGCAGACCGCGGAGACGCTCTGCGAAGCCGCCGAAATGCCCGGCCCGGTAGTCCAAGGCTGGTTGGCCTGCGGCATGGATCCGGAGATGGCCATCCGCGAGCTGGTGGCCTTCAGTGATTTCGAGCGGGTCGCGATCGTCGGTCATGAACCGGACCTGTCCTCGCTGATCGAGTGGCTGCTAGGCTGCAGCGGCAGTTCGGTGGAAGTGAAGAAGGCGAGCATCACGGGACTGCTGGTGCATCCGCCGGCATGGCATGCCCGGCTGCTGTTCCATCTTCCCCCGGGATTGGTGGGGGAGTAGGCGGTTGCTGGTTCTCCCTCTAACGGTCCTGTCTGTTCAGTCGATCTCCAGCCTGTATCTCGGCAGCTTCGGATCGACTTCCCGGCTCCATGCATCGATCCCGCCCCGCAGTGCGCGGGTGTTCTTCATGCCATGGCCGAGGAACCAGGCGCAGGTGTCGAGGACGTGCTTCCCCGCATGATCATGGAGGACAATCCGGCGCGCCGGATCGCCGGCGAAGAGCTTCTGCTGGAGTTCCTGTTCGAGAAACACGGCTCCGGGGATGTTGACGGCCTCGTGTTCCTCGCGGGTCCGGGTATCGAGGAGGAGAGGTGGCTCGGAAGAGTCGAGTTCGGCCTTTAACTCGGCCGGCGAGATCATCATCGACTCATCGTGGGCGTGGCTGGAAAGGAGGTGATCGCGGACTTCCTCGACATCAAGCGGTCCGGAGCGGGCGCAGAGTTCCGCAAGAGTCTCCGTGTCCGCGAAACCGCAACTCTGGCAACCGCCCAGATGATAGCGGGAGAAAAGCGCGCGGCGTGCGCCGGGCAGGGCGGCCAGGATCTGGCCCATCGGGGTGTCGGCAGTGATGCTCGCGGGGTCCACGGGGGGGGAGGCTAGCCATGCCCGGGGGATTTTCCACTGTTTCAAGTCGGATTTCCGGGCCATGTTGCCCCCGCATGTTGCGTCCCATCGATCCAGACGAGCCGAAGATCTACCTGCTGCCGAACCTGATGACGGCGGGAAACCTCGCGTGCGGGTTCTTCGCGGTGCTGACGATTTTCAAAGGCATCATGGTGGCGACCTCGCCGGCCGGATATGATTTCGCGAAGGCCCAGGACTACTATCAGAATGCGATCCTGCTGATTTTCGCCTCCTGCATCTTCGATTTGCTGGATGGCCGCCTGGCGCGGCTTGGGGGAAAGGAATCACCTTTCGGGCGCGAATTCGATTCCCTTGCGGACGTCATTTCCTTCGGGATGGCTCCGTCCCTGCTGATGGCCAAGGCAGTGCTGTTCCCTCTGGACGAGGATTTGAAAGTGCCCGGACTGAGCTGGGGCCTCGCCTGCATTTACGTCCTTTGCGGGGCGATCCGACTGGCCCGCTTCAACTGCCTCGCGGCCCTGCCGAAGTCGGCGAACGTGGGCACGGACTTTCGCGGCATCCCGATTCCCATGGCGGCGGGCTTCATTTCTTCCCTGACCTATCTCATCATCTATTTCAACGAGACGGATCGGAATCTGGGCGCATGGAAATATGTCCTCGCGGGGGCTATGCTCGGTCTTTCGATCCTGATGGTCAGCAACGTCCGGTATCCCAGTTTCAAGAA
Organism: uncultured Haloferula sp.; assembly: GCA_965650715.1. GTDB lineage: Bacteria > Verrucomicrobiota > Verrucomicrobiia > Verrucomicrobiales > Akkermansiaceae > Haloferula. The sequence continues at coordinate 1,780 of CBFGPU010000479.1, forward strand.
AGTCGGCTGGCGCACCAAGGGGACGCCGCTGGTTATCGTCATTGCCGCGGTGATCGTGATCGCGACGGTGCGCTTCCATTACATCATGCCGGCGGTTCTGTTCAGCGCCTATCTCTTGTATGGCCTGGCCGTGCGGCCCTTTTTGCCCGCGAGGGTGAAGAAGGAGATCGAGGAAGTGGACGATTCCCCGGAGGATCCGCAGGAATCGGAACCGGGAGAATCGATTTGATTAAGATTCCTTAATTTCCTAGCGTAGCGGGTAAATGCCCGCGTCCGCTTTCATCGCTTGCCCGCCGCCGGGGTGGGTTGTCCGGCTCTTGCTCGCGTTGTGCCTGGCGGCCGGGACCGAGGTGGAGGCTGCGCGATTTTCGACGGTGGTGATCGACGCCGGCCACGGTGGAAAGGACAAGGGGGCTTACTGGGGCGGCGTGCGGGAGTCTCAACTGACCCTGCAAGTGGCGCAGAGGCTGGAGCAATTGCTGAAGCGCAAGGGGATGAAAACCGCGATGACCCGGCGCAGCGACGTATTCGTGTCGCTCGGCAGCCGGGTCGCGGTGGCGAACCGCTACCGGTCGTCGGTATTCGTCAGCATCCATTTCAATGCCTGCACCGATCGGCGCTACCGCGGGGTGGAAACCTTCTACGGCGGTCCTGCGGGGCGAAAGCTGGCCCAACCGATCCAGAGTCGTCTGGCGGCTCGCCTGAAGACCACCAACCGCGGGATCAAGCAACGTAGCTTCAAGGTGCTGCGGCTTACCTCCAGCCCCGCCGTTCTTGTCGAGTGCGGCTTCCTGAGCAACACCGCGGAACGTGGCCGCTGCAAAACGGCCGGCTATCAGCAGACGGCGGCGCAGGCGATCTGCGACGGGATCATGGCGGCCCGCTGATGACAGCCGCTCAGGGGGTCATGACGCCTTTTTTGGACGGCGAGGCAACCGCTTGGATCAAGAGCTGAGCGCATGCGGGCCACGTCAGTCCGGCGGCATCGGCCAAGGCGTCCTGCCGGCGCTTGAGGGGGTGGAAGACGAGTTGGTAAGCGCGCTTGATGGCCGCACGTTCCCCGGCGGTAAACCCCGCCCGCTTCAGGCCGACCGAGTTCAGCCCGGCGAGTTGGTTGATGCCGTAGGCGATGCAGTAGGGAGGCACGTCCTGACTTACGGCGGTTAGCCCCTGAACCATGGCAAGGTCGCCCACCTTCACAAACTGGTGGAAGCAGGCGGTACCGCCGAGGAAGGCCTTGTTGCCGACGGTGACGTGGCCGCCGAGGAGGACGTTGTTCGCAAGGATGTTGCCATCGCCGAGCCGGACATCGTGGGCGAGGTGCACGCCGGTCATCAGGAAATTCCCTTCTCCCATCACGGTGTCGCTGCCGGACTTGGAGCCGCGGTGGATGGTCACGTACTCCCGCAGCGTATTGCGCGGTCCGATGACCACGCCCGAGGTGCAGGCCGGGTCGAAGGCAAGATCCTGGGGATCGATCCCCACGACCGCTCCCCAGCCGA
>CBFGPU010000480.1:0-3281 GCA_965650715.1 uncultured Haloferula sp.
AAGCCCTTTCCGAAGAGCGCCTCGACGAGCCCGGGCGCGCCCGTCTCGTGGCGATGACCGCGGAAAGCCCGCAGCTCCGGAGCACCCTGCGGGAGCATCTCGCCTTGAACCGCGCGCTCGGCCAATTGGATCGCGAGGACAGGCGTTTCGCGGAACGCACCGCTGCGCACGTGATGAAGACCGCCAGCGAGGGGGATTTCGCCTTCGCCGAAAAAGTGAAGCAGCGGATCCTGCGCCGCCGCGCCGTGAAAATCCTCGCCGCCGCCGCCGTGCTGGCTCTCGCCGCGCTCCCCTTCCTGCCGAAAAAACAGGAAGTGGCGACCTTGGTCCGCATGGATTCCGCAGGGAAAGTGCTCTCGCGAACGCCGGTGAAGGAAGGCGCGAAGTTCGACGAAAAGGATGGCTTCCTGCGTTTCGATTTCGGCAACGGTGCCATCGTCGCGGTCGAGGCACCCGCCAAGCTGGTAGTGACCTCCGGCATGGAGATCAAACTGGAGTCCGGCAGGCTTAACGCCTGGTGCCCGGAGCCCGCTCACGGCTTCAAGGTCCGCACGGCATCCGCCGACCTGACCGACCTGGGCACTTCCTTCGGCGTCTCCGCCTCGGCGGACGGGCAATCGAATTTCGTGGTCCTCGACGGCTCGGTGGAAGTCGAGAAGGGCGCGCAGAAGATGCGGCTGGAGCAAGGTGCCGCCGCCACCTCCTCGATGCAGAAGGCGGACCTTACGGAAATCGCCTTCGATGCCTCCGCCTTCAAGGACACCTGGCGGCTGGCCTCGGGGATCCTCTCCACGAGCGGCTCGGTGATCCCGGTGTCCCCGGATATTCCGGAGAAGGTCGCGCTGATGGAAGACAGCGAGCACGTTTTGGTCATCCCCGAACGGAGGCAGGTCGTGGTCGATCGCGATCTGAAAGCGGAGATCACCGGCCCCGGTTCTTTCCCCGGCACCTTCGATCGGATGCCCGACCCGTTCCAGCCCGCGGAAGGGAAGAAGATGCGTAGCATCCTGCTCCGTTATGACCCGGTGGGCACCTCCGCGAAGGACGAGTTCATCCGCCTCGAAGGGGAGGTGACCTTCGATCGACCGGTAGTGGCCATCGCCTGTCATCTCGTTAGTCTCCGCAAAAGCGATGCCCTCTTCGCCACCGGCTCATGGGCACACACGTATCGCGGGATCGAGATCGAGCAGGACAACGGCAAGCCCGACACGGTCACCCTCTCGGAAGATCGCAGGACGGTGAAGATCCTGTTCTACGCGGGTGCCTCCACCGACGAGGTGCGGGTATTCTTCGAAGAGGATTGATCGCTCTTGGCGGACGCGGTGAAGCCTTGACCGGCCCTCGCGCTGAAGACGGGAAGCCCCTTCGTTATTCCGCGATCCCATGCTCCCGCGCGAACTCCGCCGCGGCAGCCTCGTCCTTTCCCTTCCACTGCTTGTGGATGTTGATGAGGAGCTTGCTCTTCTGCTCTCCTTCCGGAAGCGTGAGCGCCCACTCTGCCGCGCTGGCGGGTTCGTATGGGGCGACCGTGGTCGCATAGGATCTCACCGCTGCATCCTTGACCGGTCCTTCCTTGAAATCATTGAGCCACACCCCGGCCGCCTTGTAGTCCTCCCTCGCCCACTGGTCCATCAAGCTCGTTACCTTGACGGGGACGTCCTCCGGCGGAAGCTTCGCGTCCATCCATTCGATCCACTTCCCCGTGTCATCCCGCATTTGCCACGGCGACAATCCATTCGCGAAGGCCCGGGTCTCTTCTTCGGTGAGCGCCGCGGATTCCAGCCAGGAAACGGCATGGTCATAGCCCTCGCGCACCGCGCCTTGACCCAGTGCGGTCACGGTTTCCCGACACACCGCATGCCCCTCGTCGCCGCCCGTGGTTTTCATGTATTCGCGGAGAGCGAGCAGGACGCCTTTCCGCTGTTCGGGAGTGGTCGCCGATTCCCCGATGGCATGCGCAGCATTCCAACCTCCTCCTTCGCCGAGGTTGAGTTCGTCGATCAGTGTGAAGGCCAGCCGCGGATCCTGTTTGGCCGCGCCCTTGAGCACGCCGCGCTTCGCCTCGTCCGTGACCAGATCCGGATGCTCCTTGGCATTCGTGCGGATCCACTCCAAGGCCGCGAGCGGATCATCCTGGGCCCAGCGCGACAGCGCGGAAGCGATCACATGGGTGCTCGCACGTCCCTCCTTCATCAGGTCGCTCGATTCGGTGAAGATCGCGAGTGCGGCGGCCGGGTGGTCGTTCGCCAGCATCATCACGGCAAAGCCGAGGATTCCCGTGCGCATGTCATCGCTGAGGTCGGAAGCGTTGCGGATCTCCGCGACCAGGAGCTTCAACTGCGCGGCGTCGAGCGAGAGCATCTCGTCGAGGATCTCGATGACGCGCTTCTGCATGTTCTCGTCCGGCTGCGCGCCGCCCTTCTGCGTGGCCTCCATCTCCTTCGCGAAGGCGACGAGCTTGGTGGCGAAGGCCTTCACCGCCGCTTGCTTGTCCCCTTCATCGTCACGCTTCGTCTTGGTCTGGGCGGCTTTGCCGTTGCCGGTTGAAGCTCCAGCGGCGTCGAGACCCAACGCCTCGGCTTCCTGGACCAGACGGCCGTGCTCGTCGCGGGCCTGCGTGAGCTGCCCGTGGCCGCGCCAGCCGAAGAAGGAAGCACCGGCCAGAATCAGCGCCGCGAGCAATAGGGAAACTTTCATGGGGCTTGGGCAGGAGAAGGGTTGGCGAGTCAGCCGCGTTGCTCCAAGCGCTTGCGGAGTTCCTCGCGCTTTTGTTCGTCGGCGACTTTCTCGAGGAGCGGCTTGGCGGCGGAAGCGTTCCTCAACGCGAGATCGCTTCCTAGGAAGCTGGTGAGCACTTCGTCGTTTCCGCCTTCATCGAGGTATTTCAAGGCGAGCTTCGAGGCGGTGCTGAAGTCATCGAGACCGCCAAGCGCCTCACCCGTGATACGATCGGCGGCCTCCGGTGATTGTCGCAAGGCCCAGGCCCGCCCTTCTTCAAGCGCGGCGTTGAGTTTCGCCGTATCCCGGTTCTGGCTCAAGTTGGTCTGAAAGGCATTCGCAACCACCGCATCCTTTTCGTCCTGCGACGGTGCGATCTCGCCGAAGAACCGGTCCACCCGCTCGAAGCCGCCCTGATGCACCAGTTGGCCGACACACTCCCCCAGCGCTTCGTTCCGCCGGTTCTCCGGGATCTGGTGGCGGATGAGATCGGCAAGGGCCTTCTCCGAGCCGGGCTTCATGGTGAAGATCATCCCCCCGCGCAGGAGCTCGGCGCGTTGGTC
>CBFGPU010000481.1:0-3280 GCA_965650715.1 uncultured Haloferula sp.
GTAAAATAAGAATAAATACTATTTATATAGTATTTATAGTACCCGTTACCGCGCTACCCTTCCCATCGCCCTCCTTGACGCGCGGCCTGTCCGTCCATCCATCCATTTTCCCTGGGTGAATTGGATGGATGGACGCCCTTCCAACCCATCCGGATCTGTCCATCCATCCAAATCCCCTAGGCGGATTGGATGGATGGACGAAACCGGACCATTCCTCGAGCCGCCGCGGCCTTCAACCGGGAGCGCAACCGGAGCGCAGCGAAGATGGACCGCCACTTTCCTTTCAGAAAAGCGGTCAAAGCCTCCGGCCCGCAGAAGCAACGCTGCGGCCGTCTGGTCACGCGCTTTGGACGCACACCGCCGTTTTCTCCCGTTCCAGTCAACAGGTTCGTAAGCCGCCAAGGCTCCTTCTGCGGGCCAGTGGCTCCGCGCTCCCGGGGCTGCCGCTCTTCCATGGCGTGTCCCGTCTCACCGCCAATTCCATCATGACCACGGAATCCCAATCCCACCTCGACCCCGCGCTGCTGGAACGCGTCCGCTCGCGTGCCGGGGAGCTCGTCGCCCGACTCCGCGCCGAGCACCGCCGCTGGAAGATGCCCTTGCTGACCAGGAAGGACGGCAGGGTGATGGAGGTGGAACCATAGACGGATACGTGGCGACGGCAGTTTCCGGTCGGGGTTTACATCGCCGAATGGAGGCTCCCGGGCTTCCCTCATGATCGAGCCGGAAGATCTGGTCGAAGGCGAGTGGGCGGACAAGCCTGCGTGTTCTACGGCGCGGCGGAGTTCAGCCGCGACACGGAGCTGGCCACTCCCGCCAGCGGCGAAAAGCCGCTTAAAAAAGGAATTGGAAGCGATGCGGCGAGACCGCTAGGGCCTGTGTGTGCCAGAGGAGAACGCCATCGACACGGTACAGGTGCGGGAGAGTCTGGACGCCCTCTATCGCGCGGAGTCCGGCCGCATTCTCGCGACGCTGATCCGCCTGCTCGGGGACTTCGACTTGGCCGAGGACGCGATGCACGACGCCTTCGCCGCAGCGCTGGAGCGCTGGCCGCAGGACGGCGTGCCGGACAATCCCCGTGCCTGGCTGGTCTCCACCGGACGCTTCAAGGCGATCGATACGCTGCGCCGGCGCGCACGCTTCGATGCCTCCCAGGAGAAGATCGCGGAAGAGCTCGCGAGCGGAGCCAGCGGCGCGACAGACGACACGGACGAGAGCATCGAGGACGACCGCTTGCGGCTGATCTTCACCTGCTGTCATCCTGCCCTGGCACCGGAGGGCCGCCTCGCCTTGACCTTGCGCGAGGTCTGCGGCCTGACGACGGAGGAGATTGCCCGCGCCTTCCTCACCTCCGCGCCCACGCTCGCCCAGCGGATCGTGCGGGCGAAGGCGAAGATCCGCGACGCGCGCCTGCCCTATCAGGTGCCGTCTCCGGGGGAACTGCCGGAGCGCTTGGCACCGGTGCTGCAAGTCGTCTATCTGGTGTTCAACGAGGGGTACTTCGCGTCCTCGGGCAGCTCGCTGACGCGGGCGGATCTCTCGGCGGAGGCGATCCGGCTCGGACGCTTGCTGGTGCAGCTCTTGCCGGAGCCGGAGGTGATCGGGCTGCTCGCGCTGATGCTCTTGCAGGAATCGCGTCGCGCGGCCCGGACCTCGCCAAGCGGGGAGATCATCCTGTTAGAGCATCAGGACCGCTCGCTGTGGAACCGTGAACAAATCGCGGAAGGGATCGCGCTGGTGGAGCGGGCCCTGCGCTCGCAACGCTTCGGCCCCTACACGCTGCAGGCGGCGATTGCCGCGGTGCATGCCGAAGCGCCCGATACCACTTTCACCGACTGGCCGCAGATCGTCGCCCTCTACACCGTGCTGGCAGGCATCGATCCTTCGCCCGTGGTGGAATTGAATCGCGCCGCGGCGGTAGCGATGCGCGATGGACCGGCGGCGGGTTTGGCGCTGATCGATGCGATTCTCTCGCGGGGTGAGCTGGCAGACTACCACCTGGCGCATTCGGCCCGGGCGGATCTACATCGCCGCCTGGGCAACGTGGCCGAGGCCCGGACCGCCTACGAAAAGGCCCTGACGCTCAGCCAGCAGGAACCAGAGCGGCTCTTCCTGGAAAAGCGGCTCCAGGAGCTGGATGAAAAAAAGTGAAGACCGTTGTCGAAATCGGCTGCCGCCAATCGATCAGGTAATGAGATGGCACGACCTTGGCCGTCGCAACCGCCAACCAACCTGCTGAAATGAGATTCCTGATGATGATGATTCCCCGCGGCTACCAACCCTCGACCCCGGCTGCCCAGCGGCTCGAAGAAGGGTCCGTGCCGAAGGCGGAAGAGATGGCCCCGATGGGGAAGTTCAACGATGAGCTGGCCGAAGCCGGGGCGCTCCTCGCGGTGGACGGCCTGCATCCCTTGTCCAGAGGTGCGCGCGTGTCCTTCGCCAAGGGCCAACCCGTCGTCACCGACGGGCCCTTCATCGAGGCCAAGGAAGTGCTCGGCGGCTTCTGGATCCTCCAACTGAATTCCAAGGAGGAAGCCGTGGAGTGGGCGCGACGCTGCCCGGCCCAGGAGGGCGATGTCATCGAGATCCGGGAGATCTGGGAGATGGAGGATCTTCCCGCCGATATGCAGCAGCTTGCGAAGCAAAAGGGCAACTGAGATCGATCACCGCACCAGAAAGGAACGACATCCCATGAAATACATCTGCCTTGGCTACATCGAGCCGAACAAACTTGAGAACCTGTCCGAAACCGATCGCAACGCGATGGTGGACGAGTGCTTCAGCTACGACGACGAACTGCGGAGGAACGGTCACTTCGCGGGCGGCGAGGCGCTGCAGCCGCCCCGGACGGCCGCCACCCTGCGCTGGGAGGATGGCAAGGTCGCCATCACCGACGGCCCCTACGCCGAGACCAAGGAACAGCTCGGCGGCATCCTCATCCTCGAAGCCCGCGACCTGAACCACGCGATCCAGATCATGTCGAAACACCCGGGCGTGAAAGCCGGCCCCTTCGAGATCCGCCCCGCCGCGGACCTCGGCGAGATGATCCGCGAGAGCGAACAGCGGCGTGCCGGAGGCGAGGCGTGATGCCATCGGGACGGGGCTGAACGCGCGGCAAGCTCGTGAAGATCGACGGCGTCCGGCTGCCGGACGCCGTCGAATGAGGGGCGGCGGCGCGATCCTGGTTACGGTTGATCCGGGATCTCCGGATCCGCCAATTGCGCCAACAGCGTGAGCGACTCCTGCCAGCCCATGTAGCAAGCCTCGACCGGGATCATCG
>CBFGPU010000482.1:0-3256 GCA_965650715.1 uncultured Haloferula sp.
AAGCCGGCGGCCTTCTGGGCGCGGGCGTGGGCGATCGATCCGGCGATGTCGTGCGGATAGAGGCGCCAGTCGTAGCTGATCGACTCACCGAATTCCTGGACGAGCGAGGAGGTATCCTTGGCAAAGCGGCCTTTCCACATGGCGGCGGAAGTAGCGGGCAGGGGAGGGTGGCAGGCAAGGGAAAAGCCCGCGAAAAGCCCGCTCGCGGTTAGCGCTTCCTGCTCGGCAGCCGCTTCCCGGTCACCCGCGCCTTGATGAGGTTCGGGCAAACTCCCTTGGTGCGGAGCTGTTCGCAGCAGGCCTCGATCTTGATCGACTGGCGCACCGGCCGGAAGCCCATCCGGCGGGTCAGGCAGTCGTTGAGCAGCTCCAGATGGGAGTCCGCGAATTCCACGACCTTCCCGCAGTCGATGCAGACGAGGTGGTTGTGGCTCGGCTTCTCGACGAAGTTCGGGTCGTAGGTCTTCAGGTCGCCGCCGAGATCGATCTCGTGGAGCAGCCCTGCCTCCACCAGCAGCGCGATGGTGCGGTAGACGGTGGCGCGGGAGACTCCGGCATTGGCCTTGCGGGAGCGGTCGAAGAGTTCCTCGGAGGTGAAATGTTCGTCGCTGGCGAAGGCGGTCCGCACGATGGCGTCGCGCTGGGGCGTGCGCCGCAGCCCTTTCTTGCGGATGAAGGAATCGAGTCGGTCGAGGATGGCCTGTTCCACGGGGAGAAGTTAAGGGTTCTTCATCCCCGCGGGAAAGGAGGAAGCGCGGCTGCGGCATTTTACGGGTTGGCAAGGGCGGGGGGCTTGCTTGAATGCGGCCGATGAAGCTCTGGAAACCCCTCGCGGTGATGCTCCCGGCCCTGGCCCTGCTTTCCTGCGGCACGCCGCAGGTCCTGGACGTGCGGCCGCTACACATCCGCGAGATCGGTGCCACCGACGAGGGCGACGACCCGATGATCCGGGGCGAATACCAGCGGCGGATGCACGGGGCGATCGGGGTCCAGGAGCAGGGCGAGCGCCTGGGCCAATACTACACGGTCCTGTGGAACGACGCTTCCAGTACCGGCCCGGGCGAGATCGTCTTCGAATACCAGCAAGGGATCACCGGCAGCCGGGTGAAGAAGATGGTCTCGGCGATCGAGCCCGGAAAGACCTCGGGAAAGGCGGAATTCGCCATCATCGGCAAGGAATACCGCGTCGACGGCCACCCGGCGCGGGTGTTGGCCTGGCGCTGCCGTTTGTTCCGCGATGGCCGTGAAGTGGCCTCCCGGCAGTCGTATTTGTGGCAATAAGCGTTTTACCTGATGCCTAGGGGGAATTTAAAGTAACCCGGTCTCAAGTAGGTTCGGTCCCTCTCACGTGAGTTTGGAAAACGCTATATTGGTTGGAGTTTTTGACGGGTTCACCTGGATTCGCTGCGAGGGGAAAGGATCCTTCGTGACCAGCCCCGTGATGAAGGAATGCGCGGAGGCGCGCATTGCCCAAGGTGAACGATGTCTCGTCATCGACCTCGAGGCCTGCACCGGCATGGACTCCACCTTCATGGGCCAACTTGCCAGTTTTTCAGCCCGCTTGTCGAAACTCGGCGCGACCGGCGGGGTACAGGTAGCCGGGGCAGGCGAGCGCAACCGCAATTCCCTGGAGGACCTGGGGCTGGATTGCCTGCTTGAGATCGACCCGCCCGCGGCCGTGTGGCGGGGCCATGCGAATGAGGTGAGGGCGGCGCTGGAACCCTACCATCCGGGCCACCCGCCGGGGAATCTGGAGCGCGCCAAGCATGTCCTGGAATCCCACAGGATCCTCTCCGCGGCGAATCCCGAAAACGCCCGGAAGTTTGCCGGAGTCGTCGGAATCCTCGAAAAAGAGGTCGCAGAAGGCGAAGGAAAGTCCGATTAGAGGGGCCGCGCCCTGCGATGCCGCACCTCGTTTCCTACATTCTGTTGGGGATAGTTCTTACCGGCCTGATTGTGGCCGCGCGCAAGTTCAAGGTCCAGCTACGCTCGAAGGACGCGGAGTTGAAGGCCTTCGAGGGCGAGGAGGAGCGGATGTTCGCCTTCCTGCACGACCTCGGTTCGGCGATCGGCAGCGACACCACGATGACCGGCCTCTACCGCCTGATCGTGGACGGCGTGACCAAGGTGGTGGCGGCCCGCGGCGGGGCGCTCTACCTGCTCGACGAGACCCGCCAGCACCTCAAGCCGCGCTATCTCTCGACCGATTGCCCGCCCTTGGTGGGCATCCCGCTGGAGGTGCGGAAGAAAGCCGAGCGGGATCCGCGGGCCTTGGAAAGCCACCTGCGGCTGGCGCAGGTGGCGGCCGACGAGGGAGTCTTCGGGGCGGTCCTGGCTGCCGGGGAGACCCTGAATATCCCCGACCTGAAGGCTCACGAGTCCTTCCGCGACGGCTTCAGCCAGTATGGAGGAAATGTGTCGGCATTGATCGCGCCGCTCCGGCACGGCGGCAAGGATCTGGGGGTCCTGGCGGTTACCCGCAGCGCGGAGGATCCGGTCTTCACCACGAACGATTTCGCCGTCTTCCGCACCGTGGCGGAGCAATCCGCCTTCGCCATCGGTAACGCGCTGGTGCATCGCGAGGCCAGCGAGAAACGGCAGATGGAAGGCGAACTCCGCAATGCCCGCGAGGTGCAGCGCGTGCTTCTTCCCCCTGGCGACCCTGTGGTGCCGGGCTACCGGGTGAGCGGCACGAACATGCCCGCCCGGATCATCAGCGGCGATTACTACGATCACCTCGATCTCGGCGATGGCCGGCACGGGGTGGTCATCGCGGATGTCTCGGGCAAGGGCGTGGCCGCCGGCCTGATCATGGCGATGTGCCGCAGCGTCCTGCGCTCGCTGGCCGGCTCGCATGGCGACCCCGCCGAGGCACTGGGCCGCGTGAACCGGCAGATCTTTCCCGACATCAAGGAGGACATGTTCATCAGCCTCTACTACGCCATCATCGAAGGTGAAAGCGGCGCGGTGACGCTTGCCCGCGCGGGACACGATCCGGCGCTGCTCTACCGCGCCCTTGAGCGCACGGTGATGCTGTTGAAGCCGCCGGGCCTCGCGCTGGGGATCGACGGCGGGGATGTCTTCGAGCGGGTGACCAAGGCGCACGAGATCCACATGAATCCAGGGGATTGCCTGCTTTTCCACACCGACGGGGTGAAGGAGGCGACCAACGCCGCCGGCGAGGAATTCGGGATGGATCGCCTGCGCGACGCCTTCCGCGAGAGCGCCTCGCTGGGCGCGGAGGCCGCGATCCGGA
>CBFGPU010000483.1:0-3244 GCA_965650715.1 uncultured Haloferula sp.
CTTCTCCTCGATGTTCGCGTGGAAGGTGTCGAACATCGTGGTGAAGTTCGGGTGATCCACCAGCGCGGCGTAGTCGGCACCCTGCTGCATGGTGGTGATGAAGTAGCATTCGAAACGGTTGAGCCACTCGATCACGAGCTTGACGCCGGCTTCCTGGGCATAGTCGGCCACCTTGCGATGGACCTCGGCGGCGCGCTTCCATTCATCCTGGGTCACGCCGAAGCCGGAGAAGACGCCGAGCGGCTGATGATAGGGGCCCATCAGGATCTCCGTCCCGGCGGCGTGGCAGGAGTCCACGATGCTCTTCAGGTAATCCACGCCCGCGGCGCGGTGCGAGGCCTCCGGACTGCATGGGCTGTGGGCCTCGTCCGGGATCACCGTCACGGCGGTCGAGCGCAGGCCTTGGTCGCGGAGGGCGCCGCCAACCTTCTTGTAGAGAGGAACATCGGCAGCGAAAATCGGCAGCTCTACGCCATCGTAACCGGCTCCCTTGAGAGACGAGAGGAGGTGGAATTGATCTTCCTGGAGCTGGCCGGTCCAGAGGAGAAGGTTGAAGCCGATTTTCATGGTGCCGCACTCCCTAATTGCCGGGGATCGGGGCTGCCATTCCAATTTGCGTCAAATTGTGATTTTGCTTCCGTTTTTGTGAGATTTTTTCTGAATCGCCCCGTTCTCATGCTAGACCTCATCCACGGCGAGCCAAGCTGGTGTCTATCCCACGACCGGGTTAGACTCTGGGTGACCCGGCTTGGAGGTCACATGGCACCCGTCGAATTCACCTTGGGCGAGCGCAAGGTTTCTCCCTACGGCCTCTCGCCTTGGCAGGCTTCCGGGATCGAGGCGTCGATGCCGGTGCTGTTGAAGGTGCTGCGGGGGGACTTCCTCTGTTTTCCCTTCGGCCCGCAGGAGGGGGCTCCGCCTCATGGGGCTTCGGCCAATGCGGAGTGGCAGGTCGTGGCCGGCGGCGATGCCGTGCTTCACCTGGGGGTGGATGATCCGGATTCGGGGGCATGGATCGAGAAGATCCTGACCCTCCGGGACGACGAGACGGTGATCTACTGCGAGCATCGTATTTCGGGCGCGGCGGGCCGCTACAGTTACGGGAACCACCCGGTCCTCGACTTCTCGGGCATGCCGGACGGAGCGGCCCGGATCAGCGTGTCCCCCTTCCGCTACGGCTCGGTCTATCCGGGACTGTTTTCGAATCCGGTGAACCGGGAGTATGGCGCCTTGAAGCCGGGCGGGCGCTTCACCGATCTCCGCGAGGTGCCGCTGGCGACGGGTGGCAACACCGACCTGACTTCCTATCCGGCGCGGCAAGGTTTCGACGATCTCGTGATGATGGCCAGCGAGCCCGCGACCGCGCAGCAGCCCTTCGCGTGGTCGGCCGCGGTGTTCGATGGGTACGTGTGGTTTTCCCTGAAGAATCCCGCCGATTTTCCCTCCACCTTGTTCTGGATCTCGAATGGCGGGCGGCACGGCTCGCCGTGGAATGGCAGGCATTTCGGCCGTCTCGGGATCGAGGAGGTCTGTTCGCATTTCGCCGATCCCGTGGAGGTCTCCCGCAGGGATCCGCTCGCCGCGGAGGGCGTTCCGGCCACCCGCGAATTCCGCAAGGACCAGACCGTCTCGCTCCGTATCGCGCAGGCTGTCGCGGCGGTTCCGCAAGAGTTCGGCGTCGTCGTTTCCATCCTCCCGGCCGGACCGGGGAAGGTCGTGATCACCGGCGGCTCCGGCCACGCCGTCGAAACAAACATCGATTGGAATTTCGTTCTCTAACAACCAGGCACCCAGACCCAAAGTAAATGAGCCATCCCCGCATCGTCCAAGACCTGACCACCCGCAGCGGCAGCGTGCGCGCCGCCGTGGAAGCCCACCTCGAAGAAACCGGCGGCTTGCTCCGTCTCTCGCCTACCTGGGTGCCCCGTTCCTTCCTTCAGCCTGGCCTGCGCATCAAGCTCCACCCGGACGATACCTATGCCTATGGCCTCAGCCGCGGCGGCATCGATGAACGCTGGTTCGGCTCCACCACGGAGACCGCGAACGAAGGCCGCGATGCCGACGAGGGCCTTTCCTACATCGTGGTCGGCAGGGAACGCTTCACCCTCCGCGAAGCCATCGCCGAGTGCGGCGCGCTGATCATCGGCCAGACGCTGTGGGACAAGTACGGCAAGTGGCCGGTGTATTCGAAGTTCTTCGACAACATGGGTCCGATACCGCACCACATGCACCAGAGCGCCGAGCAGGCCGCGCTGGTCGGGCAGGAGGGCAAGCCGGAGTCCTACTACTTCCCGCCTCAGCACAACAACGTGGGGAACAACTTCCCCTACACCTTCATGGGCTTCGAGCCCGGCACCACGCGGGATCAGGTCCGCAAGTGCATCGCCGACTGGCACAAGGGCGATAACAAGATCCTCGCGCTCTCGAAGGCTTACAAGCTGGAGCCCGGCACCGGCTGGCTGATCGATCCCTGCATCCTCCACGCGCCCGGCTCGCTCTGCACTTACGAGCCTCAGTGGGGCTCGGATGTCTTCGGCATGTATCAGAACCTCGTGGAAGGCCGCGAGGTGCCATGGTCCCTCCTCGTGAAGGACATGCCCGAGGACAAGCACCAGGACATCGACTTCATCATCGACCAACTCGATTGGGAGAAGAACACCGATCCGAATTTCAAGGACAACCACTACCTGGAACCCGTCACCGCAGAGAAGGGCGAGGGCTACCACGACAAGTGGATCGTCTATGGCAAGGTGGACGGCTTCCAGTACTTCACCGCGAAGGAGATCACCGTCGAGCCCGGCCAAAGCGTGACCATCAAGGACATGGGCGCTTACTCGCTGACGGTCGTCCAAGGCGAGGGCTTCGCCAACAAGCTGCGCCTGAACTGCCCGAAGCTCCTGCGCTTCAACGAACTCTCGCAGGATGAGTTCTTTTGCACGGAAGCCGCCGCGAAGGAAGGCGTCACCTTCAAGAACACCTCCGACACCGAGCCGCTCGTGGCCCTGCGCTACTTCGGCCCGGAAGCGAATCCGGACGCTCCGGCGATGGGTGCCTACAAGAACCAGTAACTTTTAACCGATAACCTTTAACCCAAGAATGAAACTCCACAACGCCATGTGGCCCGGTCTCGTCGGAAAAGAGCCCGGCACCGACCACCCGCCCATCTCGCTCGACCGCATGCTCGAACTGACCCACGCCGCCGAGGTGAAGGGCCGCAAGTTCGACGGCGTGGACATCTTCCTTT
>CBFGPU010000484.1:0-3238 GCA_965650715.1 uncultured Haloferula sp.
CAGGACGCGCCGAACGCCTTCGATTCCCCCGCGGTCGCCCTCACCGCCTCCATGGCGGGCGGCCTGCGCGGCGCCCACCAGGTCTTCCGCGAACCTTTCGCGCTCCTCCACCACCACGACGAATCCTGAGCCATGAAACGAACTTCTCCGGGAACACCCAGGGTTGCCCTTTCCGCCGCGAAGAAGGGGGCGAAGAAGGCTGCCAAGAAAGTCGTGGCGAAGAAGGCCGCGAAGAAAGTCGTGGCGAAGAAAGCTCCCGCCAAGAAGGCCGCCAAAAAAGCAGCGAAGAAGGCCGCCTCGAATTCGAACCCGCTTCCCACGGGGCTTCCGCTGATCCCTCCCCCCGGCGGTGCGGTGGTGCGGATGTACCGCATCGGTCATGGCGATTGCTTCCTCATCGCCTTCTCGGGAGATGACCCCGCGAAGCCCTGCTACGTCCTGATCGACTGCGGCTACAAGGGCGGCTCCCAGGACCACCTCACGCCCACGCCGAAGAATCGCATCGACATGATCGCCGCGGATATCATCGCTGTCACCGGCGGCAAGGTCCAGGTGGCGGTCATCACGCACGAGCACCAGGACCACGTCAACGGCATCACCAAGTCCCGCTTCGCCGGACTGGAGATCGGGGAACTCTGGCTGGTGTGGACGGAGAATCCCGATGATGAGCGGGCCAACGAGCTCCGGACCCAAACCGGCGACCAGTTGCTCGGCCTCGTCGCCGCGCGCAACCGCCTCGCCGCCGAGGGGGACACCCTGTTGATTCCCCGCCTCGATGAGTTCCTTTCCCTGGAGCTCGGCGACGATCCCGACAACCCGCCCCAAGGAGCACAGGCGCTCGGGGCGGCCTTTGCCGCCGCCGCGAAGAATCCCCTGAACTCCGCGAACAAGAAGGCGATGAAGGTCTTCAAGGACAAGGTCTCCAAGCCCAGCTTCAAGCTGCCCCACAAGAAGATCGAGAAGCTCCCCGGTGCCGGCAAGGTGCGGGTCTTCGTGCTGGGACCTCCGAAGGGTCAGCAGGACCTCGTAAGCATGAACCCGGAAGGGGGCGAGGTATTCCATGCCCCCGGCTTGGCCTTGTCCTCCGCAGGCAGCTACTTCGCCGCCGCCGCGCAGACGGGCAGTGCCGCGGGAGAGAGTCCTTTCTCCCGCCGCTACCGGGTGCCGTTTTCCTCACGTGAAAGCGCGAAGGAAGCGGACGGCTTCTTCCTCGCCCGTTACGGACCGCCGCAGGAAGCACCGAAGCCGGCCCCTGCCGCAGCATCCGCTTCCGCCAAGGGGGCTGCAAAGGGAACGGCCAAGGACGCGAAGACGACCAGCGCCCCCGCGCCTCCCGACGATGAAAAGCAAGTGACCCCGAACGCCGCTTGGAGGCAGATCGATCGCGATTGGCTCTATTCCTCCGGCCAGCTCGCGCTCGACCTGAATGACTTCACGAACAACACCAGCCTCGCCCTCGCCTTCGAACTCGGCAAGGGCGGCAAGGTTCTCCTCTTCGCCGCGGATGCCCAGCGCGGCAACTGCCGCTCCTGGAGCTCCGCCACCTGGAAGGATGGCGAAGAACGTGTCAGCGTGAAGGACCTCATGGCGCGCACCGTCCTCTACAAGGCAAGCCACCACTGCAGCCACAACGGCACCCTCAACGGCAAGCGCAGCGACAAGTATCCCAACATCTCCTGGATGGCGACCGGCGACCACGAGGACGAATTCGCGGCCATGATCACCGCCGTGCCGGCATGGGCCGCCACCCAGAACGGCTGGGACCATCCCTATCCCCCCATCAAGGAGGCCCTCCTGGCCAAGGCCCGCGGCAGGGTTTACCAGACCGATATCGATCCGAAGCAGATGAAAAAGCCCTCTTCCGTTTCCGCGGACGAGTGGAAGGCCTTCGTCGATAACGTGCCCTTCACCGATCTCTATTTCGACCACATCATTCCCTGAATCCCCGCCGATCTAACAGAATACCCCGCCTCATGAATCCCCCCGGAAAGAAGCGATGGAGCGCCGCGCCCGCGGTGCTGCTGGCATGGTTCGCATGGTTCCTCGTCCTGCCGGCCTTGGCACAAGGTCCTTTGGACCCGCACCAGGCGCTCAGGGAGGCGGCCGACGCCGCGGAGCAGGACCTGACCCGGAGCGCCTCGCGTCTCAAGGAGAAGCAGGCCTTCGTGGAGGAACAATTGAAGAAGGCGGGAGCCGATGGAGCTGCCGCCAAACCGGGCGATCCCGCGGCCACCGTCTTCCTGCAGAAACGGCTGGAAACCGCGCAAGCGAGTCTGACCGCCGCCCCGCCGGACGATCCCAAGATCAACGGCCTGACCCTCGCCAAGAAGGAGGCGGAGACGGCGCTCGCCGCAAACGAGGAGATCAAAAAACTCACCGCCGAACTCCCCGCGAAGGAAGCCCTCTCGGTGGCCAGGAAGAAAGAACTCGCGGATGCGGAGGAGGCCGAAAAGCAGCGCCTGAAGACGGAGAACGAAAAGATCTACGAAGGCACCTTGGCCTTGCTCACCATGTTCCTCGTCCTCGCGATCGTGCTGGAGAACGCGCTCGAGGTGATCTTCAAGTGGCGGGTCTTCCAGGCCCGCTACAGCAACCGCGGGATGAAGGCACCCATCATGGTGATCGCCGCCGGCTTGATGGTCCTCACCTTCAAGCTCGATATCCTCGCCAACCTCGTCGCGCTCTACAAATCGAAGGGCTTTCAAGTGCCGCCGGAGGTGAAGAGCAACTTCTTCACCGGCACCATCAGCGCCTTCGTCCTGGCAGGGGGCAGCGCGGGAGTGAACCGCCTGATGGTCGCACTCGGCGTGCGCAAGGAAAGCCCGCCCGTCATCGTGCCGAAACCTCCGGACGACAAGGCTTGGATCGCCATCAAGCTCAACCGCGTCCTCGCCGTGGGAGACCTCCTCGTCCACCTCGACAAAACGCCCCCTTCCCCACCACCGGCCCCCGCGGCACCGGGGGCGGCACCAGCCGCACCCGCCCTGCCTCCAAACCAGCTGGCGGGGGTCATCCGCACGGATCTCCAGAGCGCCCGCGAGATCATGCTGCGGAACAAGGACCGCTTCCCGCAGAACGGCGGCTGCGAGGTGGATACCGTCAGCACCTACAAAATCACGGTGACCGGGACGAGCGCCGATGGCACTCCTTTGAAAAAGGAACTCGGTCCCTATTCCTTCGCCCCCGGAGCAATCGTCGATTTCAACGTGACCTTGTGAGGCGGGGCGCTTCGGTTGGC
>CBFGPU010000485.1:0-3227 GCA_965650715.1 uncultured Haloferula sp.
GCGGGTTTGCGAACCGTCACCAAACACCGTCAGCGGCCGGCCTTGCAGCGCCTGCTCTCCGGCATCAACGAGTCCGCCGCGAAGAGCGTGCGCATCCAGCTCGGGCCCGCTCTCGAACTCCTTTCGGCTCGCGACGAACTGGTCCGGGCGTTCAAGGACATCGAGCTTCCGCCGGAATCGCTGCGGCTTTCCGACCTGCTGGCGTCCGAGGAGAACCGCCTCGCGGATGCCCTCACCGCCCTTTCCTCCGGCCGCCAGCGTGCGATCTACGAGCAGTTCCCGATTGCCTTCGGTGATCGCTGGGTGGACGTCCTGACTTCCATCTTCGACAAGGTGGGGTCCCGCGGCGTCTCGGAAATCGCCAAGATCCTCGAGGAGAAGGGTCATGTGAAGATCCTCGAAACCCACCTCATCTCCGCGCTGGCCCGTCGCTCGCTGGGAACGGACGCGCTGATCTGGGTTTGCCGCGAGCGCAACGGCATCGCCTCCGGGGTTTTCAGCGGCGAAGTGGGCGCCTGCATCCTCAACCTGCTCGAAACCGATCATCTCAGCGACGGTCCGCGCAAAACCACCCGCCTCCAGACCCTGCTCTCCGAGGACAAGAACCTGCTCGGCGACATCGTCGGTCTGATGGACGTGAACGAGGCCCGGAACTTCGGCCGCCGCCTGATGGAATGCCCGGTTTTCAGCGATCTCGACCGCAAGTCCCTGATGGCGCGAGTGATCAAGGCGAAGCCCGAGACCGGCGAACTCGTCAGCGGACACGGTGCCAAGAAGGAGCAGGAGCTCGTCGTGTCCTGGCCGAGCTTGGAGAAGAAGAAGGCGGAACTGGACGACATCATTCGCAACCGCATCCCCCAGAACACGAAGGATATCTCCATCGCCCGCGAATACGGGGACCTGCGCGAGAACTTCGAATACAAGTCCGCGAAGGATCAGCAGAAGTATCTCAACAACCGCAAGACCGAACTCCAGCGCGATATCTCACGCGCCCGCGGCACCGACTTCAAGGGAGCCGATGCCACAGCGGTCAACATCGGCACGATCGTCACGCTCAAGCGCGAGGATGGCGACGTGGCCACCTACACGGTCCTCGGTGCCTGGGATTCCGATCCGGAGAAGCGCGAGCTGTCTTACCTCTCCGAACTGGGTGCCGCGTTGCTCAACAAGAAGCCCGGCGACACCGTCCAGGTCCGCGACCACACGACGGAGGTGATGCACTCCTACACCATCGAATCGATCACCGCCGTGAATCCGTAAGTTCCAAGTGCCAGCAACGGCGGAGGCCGTTGTCGTGGGCTACTCCTTGAAGCTTGGCACGTCTCCTACCTGGAACTTGATACCTAGAACTTCGACCTTTCCCCAATATGGAACATACCACCATCGTTGAAATCCGCGGCCGCGAGATCATTGACTCGCGCGGCAATCCGACCGTCGAAGCCGACGTGATCCTCGAATGCGGCGTCGTCGGCCGCGCTGCCGTGCCGAGCGGTGCCTCCACCGGCGAGCACGAAGCCTGCGAACTGCGCGATGGCGACAAGTCGCGCTACCTCGGCAAGGGCGTGCTCAAGGCCGTCGAGAACCTCAACAGCAAGCTGGCTCCGGCGCTTTGCGGCCTGCTCGCCACCGACCAGGCTTCCATCGACGCCGCGATGCTCGCGATCGACGGCACCAAGAACAAGTCGTCGATCGGTGCCAATGCGATCCTCGCCGTCTCGATGGCCGCAGCCAAGGCTGCCGCACAGGCGACGGGCCTGCCGCTCTACAAGTACCTCGGCGGCCCGAACGCCAAGGTGCTGCCCGTGCCGATGATGAACATCATCAACGGCGGTGCGCACTCGGATGCCCCGATCGACTTCCAGGAGTTCATGATCATGCCGATCGGCGCACCGACCTTCAGCGAGGGCCTGCGCTACGGCGCGGAGATCTTCCATTCGCTGAAGAAGGTCCTGCACGACCGCGGCCTGTCCACCGCCGTGGGTGACGAAGGCGGCTTCGCCCCGAACCTCGCTTCCGCCGATGACGCCCTGGGCGTGATCGCCCAAGCGGTCGAGAAGGCCGGATACAAGCTCGGCGAGGACATCGCCATCGCGCTGGACGTCGCTTCCTCCGAGTTCTTCGACGCGAAGCAGAACGCCTACGTTTTCAAGAAGTCCGACAAGTCCGTGAAGAGCGCGGAAGAACTGGTGGCCTACTACGCCGGTCTCCAGGCCAAGTACCCGATCATCTCGATCGAGGACGGCTGCGCGGAGAACGACTGGGCGGGCTGGAAGATCCTGACCGACAAGCTCGGCGCGACGACCCAGCTCGTGGGCGACGACTTGTTCGTGACCAACGTCGAGTTCCTCTCGAAGGGAATCGCGACCGGCACCGCGAACTCGATTCTCGTGAAGGTGAACCAGATCGGTTCGCTCACCGAGACCTTCGACGCCGTGGAAATGGCGAAGGAAAACGGCTACACCGCCGTGCTTTCCCACCGCTCGGGCGAGACCGAGGACAACACCATCGCGGACATCGCGGTGGCGACGAACTGCGGCCAGATCAAGACCGGCTCGATGAGCCGCTCGGACCGTATCGCGAAGTACAACCAGCTCCTCCGCATCGAGGAAGAGCTGGGTGGCGACGCGGTTTACGGCGTCGGCAAGATGAAGGTGCTGCGCTGAGTTCGGCCCTTGATTTCCAAGCCTCCCGGGTGACCGGGGGGCTTTTTTTGTGCCCTTTTTCGCGTTTGGGGAGAGGATCCGAAATTTGGGCTTGAAATGAGACGATTGTCTCATAAAGATTCTGGCGTCTCAAATTTGGCCATGACTACAGTACTGACTCCCTCCCAGATGGACCGGATGCTCGACGAGCATTTCGACTACGAGAAGAACGACGATGTCGAAGGCGTCCTCGCGACGCTGGCCGAGGATGCAACCCACGACATCGTGGGCAATCCCGGCGGCCCGACCCTTGGACGCGATGCGGCGCGGGGTTTCTATGAGGGCCTTTTCGGCGATCTTTCGGAGGGCGAAGTAACTTCGCTCCGCCGGCTGTATGGCGAGCGCTTCCTGGTGGATGAGTCGCTGTGGAAGGGGCGGGCACCGGGGCGGCCGTTCGGGCTGGAGGGCAGGAACCGGCCGCTTGAGTTCCGCTTGCTGCACGTGGTCGAGTTCACGCCGGAGGGGCTGATCCAGAAGGAACAGGTGTGGCTCGATCTCGCCGCGATCCTGCAACAACTGCCCCAG
>CBFGPU010000486.1:0-3226 GCA_965650715.1 uncultured Haloferula sp.
CGGCGTAGCCATTGAAGGGCTGGCGGTCCCCGGCGTGGTGGATCTTGCCATCGAGATTATCCAAGGGACGCTTCTGGAGATCGTCCGAATCGAGCACCGGATTCCAAGGAACCGGCGGCATGATCACGAAGTCACCCGATTTCGCCGCCTTGAATCTCTCGCCGAGTTCGCGGTAGCGAGCCTCCTGATCATTCTCGCCCCCGAATACCTTCTCGCTGAAGGACGCCTGCCGGAAGGCCGGAAAGTACCATCTGCCCTGGTATTTCACGGCAAGGGCCTTGTTACCCACGATCGTTTGGTCGAGCGCGGCCAAGACGAGCAATAGCAGCAAGGCCCGGAACGAGAACCAGCCGCGGCCGATCGAACGGAAGCGGGCGAACCTCCGGACCGTGAGCGGATTCCATTGGAAGGAACCACCGAGCAGGAGCAGCAACAAGCCCGCCACCGCCATGATCGAACAAATCACGTGACCCACCAGGCGGCCTTGATCGTGACGCCAATGATCCGGCGAAAAAGCTCCGGGCTCCGAATTGAACGAGAAAAACCAGCGCAGGGAGGGGATCGATAGGCCTGCCTCGTGCCCTGCCGCCGCAGCGGCGGCCAGGAGGATCATCAAGAGTCCGATTTTGCGGGGAAAAGTCATCTCACTTGTAGCTCACCCGGGGATCGACGAGTGCGACCAGAAGATCGGAAAGCACCTTGCCCAGTGCCGTCAAGGTGGCGGCGACGAACAACACGCCGAGCATCACCGGCTCGTCCCGCTCCAGAACCGAACTGAATTGCAACAGCCCGAAGCCATCGATATCGAAGACCTTCTCGATCAGAATCGAACCCGCGACCAATAGCGCGAGATTCTGCCCGAAGGTGGTGGCGATCGGGATGATCGAGTTGCGGAAGGCGTGCCGGAAAACAGCGGCGGGATACGAGACGCCTTTGGCGGCAGCGGTTCGCACGTAGTCGGCCGCGAGATTATCCATGAGGTTGTTCTTCACCAGCATGGTCATGAAAGCGAAGCTCCCGATGAGGTAGCAGATCAGCGGCATGAAGGTATGGGAGGCGAGATCCTTCACCTTGCCCGCGAAGGACAGGCTATCGAAATCGTCGCCTGTGAACCCGCGGATCGGGAACCACCCGAGCTTGGCCCCGAGGATGACCACGAGGAGCGACCCCAGTGCATAGCCCGGCACCGAATAGCCGGCGAAAATCGCGACGGAACTGGCATTGTCGAGCCACGTGCGGTGCTTGATCGCCTTCAGCAGACCCAACGGCACGCAGACGGAGTAGACCACCAGGATATCGATCATCGCGAAATAGAGCGACACCGGCATTCGGTCCATGATCATCACGCCTACCGGATCCTGATACTTCTCCGAACTCCCCAAACTGCCTTGGAGCAGACCATCATAGGCGGGCTTGTAGAGCACCGCCCGGTACTCCGGCTTTTTGTGGAGCGATACGCCTCCCATCCACTTGTTCCAGCGCCGCACCTGCTCGTCGGGATCGCGGAGTCGCACGCGCCACTCGGAAAGATCCACGCCCTCCGGCCCTTCCAGCATGGCATCACTCCCCTTGCGGATCACGGTGGCTACATGAATCGACCCGGGCACCGGAATCTCGACCCGGTCGGAGCCTTCCGGAAACTCTTTGCCGATCTTCTGGAGATCCCGCGGGACGACACCGAGCCACTCGCCGTAGGCGCGCATCATGCTCTTCTCCCGGTTTTTTTTCTCCTCCACGTCGAGGACCTGTTCGGCGGTGATCGCGGGGCCGCTGTCCATGCGCGTCCGTTTCTGGCCCTCCCCTCCCATCAGCGAGGCGAGGCTCCGCTCCACCGGTCCGCCGGGTGCCATGCGGTTGATGGCGAAAACCAGCGCCGTGATCCCCAGCAAAGTCAGCGGGATCAGCAGGAGGCGGCGCAGGAAATAGGCTTTCAAATGGCGGTACGAAGCTAACGGTTCCAGCGGTTCTAGCGAAGAGCCCTACCCTTGCAAGTCCCCGCGGATGTTTCGTGCACGTTTGGCCGAAATCGATGGGGAAGCTGCATGTTCACGACCAAAAGCGACACCGGCAGTGAAATTTTCCCTGCAATCCCGGCGCGGGACGCGCTAGTGCTGCGGCACGCATGACACGACTCGCCCTTTTCCTGCTCCCCGCCCTCCTCTGCCTGACCGGCTGCCAGCGGGAGACGCAGGTTCAGAAAGCGAACCGGGAGAAGATCCTGCTCGTGGGAAATTCCTCCGATCCGAAGTCGCTGGACCCGCATCTGGTGACGGGGGTGATCGAGCACAACGTCATCCGCGCCCTGCTGGAAGGGCTGGTGGCAGACGATCCCGCTTCGGACACCGCCTACCCGCCGGGCGCGGCGACCCACTGGGAACACAACGAGAACTACACCGAGTGGACCTTCCACCTGCGGCAGGACGGCAAGTGGTCGGACGGCGCTCCTTTGACCTCGGGAGACTTCCTCTTCGCCTACAACCGTCTCCTGCACCCGGATACCCTTGGCCCTTACGCGGAGATGCTCTTCTTCATCAAGAACGCGGAGGCCTTCAACCGCGGCGAGATCACGGACTTCAGCCAAGTGGGCGTGTCCGCTCCGGACGACTACACGCTGAAGGTGGTGATGCGCGAGCCGGTGCCCTTCCTGCTGGGCATGACCCGCCACTACACTTGGTTCCCGGTGCCGCGGCACGTGATCCTCAAATACGGCAAGATGACCGACCGCTTCACTCCGTGGAGCGATCCCGGCAACTTCGTCGGCAACGGCGCTTTCGTCCTCAAGGAGTGGAAGATCAACGACCACATCGACACGGTGAAGAACCCGCTCTTCTGGGACGCGGACCACGTGAAGCTGAACGGCGTGCGCTTCATCCCGGTGGAGAATTTCTACACCGAAACCCGGGGCTTCCTGGCGGGCCAGCTTCACACCACCTACCAGCTCCCGCCTCCCCTGGTGGACAAGATCCGGGCCGAGCACCCGGAATTCCTGAGGCAGGAACCGTATGTCGCCACCGACTTCGTGCGGATCAACACCACGCGCAATGTCTTGAATGACCGGCGGGTGCGCATGGCCCTGTCCAAGGCGATCGACCGCAAGCTGCTCTGCGACAATCTGCTGCAAGGAAACATTCCCTGCGGCACCATCTGCCCGCCGATCGGCGACTACCAGCCCGACCAGATCGTGAGCTTCGACCCGGAAGGAGCCAAGGCCCTGCTGGCCGAGGCG
>CBFGPU010000487.1:0-3217 GCA_965650715.1 uncultured Haloferula sp.
AACAACCGGCATTAAGCCCCATTTCCCCGCCTGCTCCAGCACCTGCTCCTCCTCGCGCGCCTGCGCCTCCATCTCCGCCACCGCTGCCTTCGCGTCCTCGCTCATCGGGTCACGTGTGGCCAGGGCCCAGTCGATCGCCGCATTCAGCCGGTAATCGCCCTTTCCCTCCGCCATGCGGATCGCCGCAACTTGATCGGGCGCGATTCCCAAGGCCCGCAGCTCGACATCCCGCGCCTCCGCGAGGGCTTGATTCCTCCCTGGCGTACCTTTCCCCGGGATGCCCGCCAGCATGGCCAGCGGCAGCATCGTGCCGAAGCTCACCGCGCTGCGATACCAGAAGCCGTCAAGGTAGCCGTCCTGCCCGTTCAGCCACTCCACTCCCTCCACTTCCTCGTCCAGCAGCGAACCCAATTCCCGCACCAGCGATGGCAATACGTTCTGGAACTCCTCTCCCACCGTCTCTCCCACGCCCGTCAGCACCACCCGCCCGCCGGCACGCAGCGCCTGATTGCCGATCCTCCGCGTCGCCGCATGCAACAACTTCTCCAAGCCGCGCACGCGCTTGAGCGGTGCCGCGAGCTGCACCTTCTCGATCAGCACGTAAGGCACCGCTGCCACCCCGGACCAGGTCTCCGCGAATTCACTCGCCGCCGCGTCCCCCATGCTCTCCATCAAGCCGTGGCGCAACTCGGTGTAGATCCGTCCCTTCGCATCCGCATAGATCGCCACGACGCCGCCGGGAATCGCGGCTGTTGCCGCATAGCCCGCCATTGCCGGCAGCGAATAGGCAATGTCCTCGCCGAGGCGCGCCCAAGTGCCCTCCGGATTCAGGGCCTTGACGGGATCGTAGACGGTGTCACGAACGCGGTTGATATCGTCGCGCAGGTTCTTCCTGGCCCGGGCCTCCGCACGGGCGGCCTCGTTCGCCTCGTGGTAGCGTTTGGCCTGCTTGTAGTTGTCACGCTCGAGATCGCGGAAGAAATTTCCCACCTCGTCCTTGGGCCACACGGTGACAGGCTCCGCCGGTTCCGGGGCTTCCAGCGGCGTGGTCGCGAAGTCCGCGATGTTTTGTGCCGCCCCCATCGTGAAGCGGTCGGCATGCTTGGAGAGGTTTCCCCAGAAGCTCGCCTGCTCGTTGGCTGGCAGGGTCTCTGCCAACATCCTCAGCCCGGCCAGGAAGGTTTCCGTGTGCTCGGGCCGCAGGCCCTCGGCAAACTTGGCCGGATTCAGATCGCCCCCGCGCAAGGCCTGGAAGACATCCCTTAGCGGGGCCGCGATGGCGGCGATGCGCCCCCGCGTGTCCGACGTCACCTCGTTCCACTTTTCCAGGTAGTCCGCCTCCCGCTCCGGATCGTAGCCCGGGTGCTTGCGGACCTCCGTCAGCCATTGCTGCCAGGTCGTCGCCTCCCCCTGCCCCACCGCGCCACGTACGATTTCCGCCGTACTTGCGGCACGGGACAGACGCCCGAACAATTCGATTCCGGCCTCGTTCCTGCGGGCGCGCCCGATCACCTGCCGGCCGAACTCCAGATCGCTGCCCGCACCCTTGCCTCCGAAGTGCTCGTGCGCCGTGCGATCCCGTGCCATGTCCCGGCCGATCGGATTGCGATAGGTCCTGCCTCCGTTTGTCAGTCGCAGGTAGCTCTCGGTGATCAACATCGCCGCGCCCTCCTCCCGGGTGCTCCCGTAAGAGAGATCCATGTCCGCGAAGTGCTTCTCCGGATCCAAGGCCGCCTCGTGCAGCTTGCGCATGCCCTCCTGCT
This sequence comes from uncultured Haloferula sp., assembly GCA_965650715.1. Lineage (GTDB taxonomy): Bacteria > Verrucomicrobiota > Verrucomicrobiia > Verrucomicrobiales > Akkermansiaceae > Haloferula. The sequence goes on from CBFGPU010000487.1 coordinate 1,764, forward strand.
GCCAGCTTGCCAGGCCCCGGCGCTGCTCCTCCTGCAGGATCGCCCGGTCATCCCGCATCCCCTCGCGGCGAGGTGCGCTCTTCGGCAGCATGGAATCCACCTCCGGCGCGGGCGCGGCATCCGCCTCCGCCGCCAGCCCGGCGCCCATCTCCTGCCCCCTCTCCTCCCTCTGCTTTAGAACTATCATCGGTTTAGTAGCTCGCGTCCTGACGATCTGATGCACCGGAGCGCCCGGCTGCTGGCGGCTCCGGCTCCGGCTCTTCAGCCTCCCCATCGGCGGAGGCGCGCCGGCTCTCCCTCACCGGCGGCATGTCCACCTCCGCCGCGTAGTACGAGACGGGTGGTAGTTCCGGCTTGCCGGTGAACTCCTCGGCCTGCCGGACCAGTGTCTCGCCCTTCTCGATGCGGCGGATCTCCTTTTCAAAGTCTTCCCACTGCGCCTTCGGATTCAAGCGCGCGAACTCCATGATCTGCACCCGGGCCTTCCCCAAACGGATCCGCGCCGCCTTCTTCTCCTGCCTGCCTCTCTCCTCCTCCTGCGGATCGACCCCGTCGCTCTCTAAATCGGATACTTCCCGCAACAGGGATGGCAATACGTTGTGAAACTCCTCCTCCGCGTTAGCACGACCTTTGGGCGTTGCCCGTCACAGGATCGTGGTCGTAGTGCTCCGGCGCAGGGGCCTGCTCGTGACTTGCTCGACCTTGACCGACATCCACGTTGGGAGCATTCTTGATTACAGCATGTCTTGCCGATCGGGGGTCAACCCATCCGCTCCCTCTCGGTCAATGCCCGTTCCCATTCTTCGAGGAGACCCACGCGCAAAAAACGATCAGGTTCTCCGCCTTCGATCGACCCGATATCCTCACCATCCAATGTCACTTCAAACTCGAGACCGCTTTCCTTGGAAAGAAATTGGAGGCGCACCACAAGATCGTTCACTTCTTCAAAAGTTCGGCGCTCGAGATCCAAGGGAAGGATTTCTGGCGGAAACGCGGAATATAGACTTAAATAGACACCCAGAGTTGGAAATTCTTCATCGTCCTCATTCACGAAGACGGGAGCATGAATCACCCATTCTCGAGTTGTTTCCAAGCCAACAACTAGCTGCTCGATTTTCAGCGCATCAGCGGAGTCAAACTGGGAAGCGACGAAGAATAGCAACGTTTGGATAGGGTGATCGGACCGGGGCAAAGTCATGGTGTTGATCGAAGTCATTCGTGAGCGGGATAGATAGGCAATTGCGATGGTATCCCTCCCGGATTGTGGCGGGTTCCGCCAGGCATGTGGGAGTCAAGGTGTCTAGTCTTGGGTGTGGGGCCGCTAAGAGGCAAACCAAGAATATGGTGGATCGAGATTTTCTCTCCTAGCAGCCCGGCGTCCTCGGGATGGGCCGTTATCCACGCTTCGTCAACTTTAGGGACTACACCATCAGCGATTCTCGAGCGGTTTGCTT
>CBFGPU010000488.1:0-3215 GCA_965650715.1 uncultured Haloferula sp.
CTCCAGAACGGCCTGCACCACGCGGACTACGTCGCGGTGTCGGGCACCTTGTTAGATCGGATCGAGACTCCGGCCGGAAGCGAACGACGTCAGCTCGTGCTCGCGCTGCAATCGCCGCGGGGCATGTTCACGGCGGAACTGGACACCTCCGGCTCAAGCCCTCCGCCGGAAGCGTGGGAGACCGGAAGCCTGCTGAAGGTGACCGGTATCTGCGCGGTTCAGACGGATCCGGCCGGCGATCCCGAGGGCTTCAAATTGATCGTGCCGGATGTCGCCTCGATCACCGTTATCAAAGCAGCACCCTTCTTCACGGTGAGGCGCATGCTGATCCTCCTCAGCCTCACGCTCGGCGTGCTGCTGACGGTGGCGATCATCGCCTTTCTCCTGGCACGCCGGAACACCCGGCTGCGCACTGAAGTTCGCGAGCGCCAGGCGGTCGCGGCGGAACGCGGTCGCTTGGCAAGGGACCTGCACGACACGCTCGAGCAGGGTCTCACCGGCCTCCAATTGCAGATCCGCGGCATCGGGCTCTCCCTGAAGGATGCCCCCGAAATGCAGACCCGCCTCGACACGATGAGGGATCTGGTGAAACAATGCCGCACCGAGGTCCGGCAATCCATCTGGGATCTCCGTGCGGAAGCTTTGGAGGACTTCGACCTCGGCGATGCCCTCCAACGCATGGCCCAATCCTTGTTCCTAGGCTCCGGCACGCGCGTGGAGTTCCGCCAGCGCCGCGATGACCGGAAGATCCCCGGACTGATCGGCGACAACCTCCTGCGCATCGGCCAGGAGGCCATGACCAATGTCCTGAAACACGCGCGGGCCGGTGTCATCGAGATCGAATTGGTCACCACTGCCGACGGCGTGTTGCTCAGCGTGAGCGATGACGGCCGCGGCCTCTCGGCATGCTCCGCCGGAGAGGTGCGCCGCGGGCATTTCGGCCTGGTCGGCATGGAGGAACGCGCGGCTCGCCTCGGTGCCACCTTGGATGTCGAGAACCGCCCCGGCGGAGGCACCACCGTAAAGGTGGAAGTCCCGCTGCGACCCGAAACCCCGGCTCCGGAGATTCATGAACCCCAACCGCACCTATAAGATCCTCGTCGTGGACGACCACTTCGTGGTCCGCGCCGGACTTCGGGATATCCTCAGCCACGAGCCCGACTTCATCGTCGCGGGCGAAGCCGCCAACGGTCGTGAAGCCGTGACCGCCTACTCGCGCATCCTGCCCGATGTGACAGTCATGGACCTGCGGATGCCGGTCTGCGGCGGCCTCGAAGCCATCCGCCAGATCCGGGAAAAACATCCCGCCGCCCGCATCCTGGTCCTGAGCAGCTATGAAGGCGACGAGGACATCCATGCCGCTCTAACAGCCGGCGCGATGGGCTACATCCTGAAACACAGCTCCGACGACCAGATCACCCCCGCCATCCGCACGCTCCTTCAGGGCAAACGCTGGATTCCCCTGGAAGTGGCCGGCCATCTCGCCGCTCGCGAACGCGGCGAGATCCTCTCCGAACGCGAACGCGAGATCGTCCGCCTGCTCGTGCTGGGAGAAGCGAACAAACAGATCGGCGACACCCTGGGAATCACCGAACTCACGGTGAAGTCCCACATGAAGAACATCCTCGCGAAGCTCAAGGTGCGCGACCGCACCGAAGCCGTCACCGTCGCTCTCCGCCGCGGCATCGTCCACCTCCCCGGGGAATAAGGCAGGGATTTCTCTCCGAGAAGTCCGGCTGAGGCGATCCTTCTGCACCCTTAAAAACGAGTCCGGACGCCCTCAGAAGGGCGCCCGTCCTCCCCAACCTTTTCTTCATCCCGATCATCTCGTCACTTCCAGCCGCAGGAATTCCCGCGGCACCGAACCCATCGCGGCACGCGAGCGCACGTTGACCTGCTGTTGCAGGTCCGCCTCCGCATCCGCGCTCGATTCCAGCCATGCATCCCCGGTCTGCCACACCTGCAGATCCGTACTAAGCTCCGGCACCCCCGCAAGCCCGGTCCCCGGTGCGCGCGGATAACTGATGGAGAAGTAGTCGACTCCTTCGACCTCCACCGTTCCCAGGGTCATGAACGAGCTTTCCGCCGAGAGCGGTTGATAACCCGAGAAGTACTCGACGAGGTTCACGATGCCATCGCGATCAGGATCGGCATCTTCTCCCGAAACCGCAGGATCCGCCAACTGCACCTCGCTGAAGTGATCCCTCTGCCAGTTGGCAAAGGGCGAGTCGTCGGGATCGACGATCACGAGCGATGCCTTCGCAGGCAGACCCGCCGCCATCCCCGCGGGCGGCAGCGCCTCCACCGTCAAGGTCTCCGGCCCTTCGCGGAGCGAGTCGAACTTCGGTGTGATCACCAGGCTCGCCGAAGAGGCACCGGCCGGAATCGTGATGCTCGCAGGCAATAGATCATAGTCGCTGCCATTCACCGCATCCCCGCCAAGGCTCAGGTTCACCACCAGCGCCTGCGCCAGCGGGCCGGTGCGCCCCACCGTGACGACCGAAGTCCGCGACGCTCCACCCGCCGTTGCCGGTTCTCCCGCCCGTCCGTTGCTGGCACGCAACATCACCGTCGGCAGACCCACACCTACCGCATCCGCAATCACGAAGCCGTTGGTCCCCGTCGTGGCGATCACCACGCTGTTATCGATACCTGCTGCCAAGGGGAAGTCGCCGAGCTTGAACCAGATTCCGCCGTTGATCGTCTGGTCCACGGTAACCGTCGTACTTCCTTCTGCGTGATGGATCGTGACAGGCACATTGCTGGCGCGGTTGGCGAGCGAACTCCAGCGCAGGTAAACCGGATAGGTTCCAATTTGGGGGATATCGGGGACGTAGGTCATCGTCTTCAGCCCCTTGTCGATATTGTCATCGGTCAAATAATTGGCCAGATAAGCTCCCGGAGTGGAGTTGCTGGACGTCCACAACCCTTCCGCCAGCGCCGCGAACTCATCCACGACGATCGGCGGCAGCGGCACGGCCGGCATGCCGGTGCTCGCCAGCAACGTGGGGATCAGGAAGGAGGCTTCACCTTGGGCCGATGGATGAAGCCCGTCGGGCACATAGAAGTAGAATTCGGACTCCTCCTGATCGAGCACCGCCTGCCAGGCCGGATGGTGGTCGATCAAGGTAAGCCCCCGCTCCATCGCCACATCGCGGTAGATCTGCTGGTAATGCTCCAGGTTCGGCCTCCAACCCGGATCGCCCTCCGGCCTA
>CBFGPU010000489.1:0-3210 GCA_965650715.1 uncultured Haloferula sp.
CGCGGCCGAAATTGTCGAAGAGGTCCTTCGAGCTGACGTAGAGCATCACGCCGAAGAGGAGGAAGACAAAGCAGAGCTGGACGTATTCGAGCAGGCGAACGCGGACGGGGCGTTTCGCGATCCACTCCATGATGGCGAGGACGATGTGGCCGCCATCGAGGACCGGGAAGGGCAGGAGGTTCAGGATCGCGAGGTTGATATTGATGAGTACGAGGAAGGCGATGATGCGGAGTACCGGGTAGTCCATTAGCAGGAAGTTGTACTGGACCTTACCGATGCCGATGGGGCCGCTGAGATGCTGGATGCCGATGCTGGAATCGCGGGAGATAACGCTGACGATGGTGATCCACATCGTCTTCACCGTTTCGGTGAGCTGCTCGACGGGATTGGGATAGACAAGGCCCTCGATGGTGTCGCGATCCTGCCCGAACTGGGCACCAAGCATGGGGCGCGGTTCCTCCACTCCGGAGACCGGAACGACGGGGGTGACGGTGACCTTGCCTTCCTTGCCATCGCGGAGGTAGGCGATTTCGATGGGTTTCGCGCCAGCGCTTTTGACGAGCTCCACGGCCTTCTCGGGGTTGGTGGCGGCCTGTCCGTTCAGGGTCAGGATGGCATCGCCGACCTTGAGACCGGCACGCTCGGCCGGGGCGTTCTTGCCGGAGAAGCTGGCGATCTTCACGGGGCCTTTTCCGGCAGGCTCGATGCCCACCTGACGGACGGCGCGGCGCTGCCACCACTCGGTGTCGGGAATCTTGAAGGCGGAGATTTTCTTGATCACGCCTTCCCCCGGGCGGTCGAGGGTGAACTCGATGTGGGTGCCGCGGCTGGTGGCGATCTGGAGGGCGACGGCATCAAGGGTGCCGGCCCAAGTGCTCACAGGAGCCCCGTTGATCGCTAGGATCTTGTCGCCGACCTGCAGGCCGGCATCGGCCCCGGCGCTACCGGGCTGGACCCAGCCGATGGTGGTCGATTGGAGGATGTCCGCCGGCTTCCCGAGGCCCCAGACGCCGAAGGCGGCGGTAAGGGCGAGGAGGAAGGAGAAGAGGGGTCCGGCGAAAGCGACGATGATCTTGTCGAGAGGTCGGATGGGCGGCAGGTGTTCGTGGGCAAGGTTGCTGCCCTCGATCGCTTCCATGGGCGCCATCTGGGGCAGGGCGACGAAGCCGCCGGCGGGGATCCAACCGAGGCCGTATTGCACGCCGTTGATGGTCTTGCTCCAGATCGGCTTGCCGAACCAGATTTGGAAGCGGTCGATCTTGAGCCCGCGCCATTTGGCGGCCCAGTAGTGTCCGAGTTCGTGGACGAAAATGATCAGGTTGAAGACGCCGATGACCACGAGGATCAGCAGCGCGGTCTGGGAAAATTTCAACAATGCTTCCATGAGGGCTATAGGCGTGCGCGGCTACCCTAGCCGCGACTGTAAATGCTTCAAGAAGTTAAACCCTGCCGGTCTCCAACAACTATTGACGCACCCGGCCGGGAATTCCGATGCTCCGGGTCGTGGCATGGAGAATCGACGAAGCGGTGGAGCGCGGCGAGATCGACAACACGGTCGAGGGCAAGACCACCGGCGTGTTATGGATTCTCGGCCGCGAGCAGCCCGTCGTGCTCGATTTGACCGGCGATTGCTGGCGTGATCTGGCGGGAACCCGGCTGAGTTTCCGGAATCCCGTGCCGAAGCCGCAGGCGAACATGGATCTTTTCCCGCTCCAGCAGGGGGTGGTCGGGGACATGACGGCCTCGCGGAAGAACAAGGTGCCGCTGGTGTCCGACGAGGAATTTGCGGCGATGTATGCGGCCCGGCAGCAGATTCCCTTTTGCTGGAAAAACACGCTCTACCTCGAGTGGTTCAGCGAGGCGAACGGGCGGGTGGTGATCGAGACCTGCGACTTCGAGTTGGAGCTGTCCGAGCGGGTCTGGGAAATGGACGACGATGCGGAGGAGGCCCAGAAGCTCGCCAACATGCAGGCGATGAGGGATTTCATGAACAACCTCGTGCGCCGGATCGACCCGTCGGATCGGACGGCGGACAGCGAGGAAGAGGACGAATTCCAGTGGGAGGAGCGGCTTAAGGAATCCGACCGGCTTGCCGACGCGTATCAGGAGGTGCTGGAGAAATACCTGGACGATCCCGACGCGGAACGGAAGGAGGCCTTCGCGATGGGCTGGGACGGGCTTCTCGAAGCGCTGGCCGAGGAGAAGGAGGGCAAGCTCCCGCCGGAACCGGTGTGGACCCCCGACGAAACGGAGGACGACGATTGGGATGAGGAAGCGGAATTCCGCCAGCATCCGCTGCAGGAAAAGGCGCAGGATCTGGTGCTCCGCAGCGTGGATCTCACCCGGGCCGGGGGCGAGCATGCCTCGGCGGTGACCCTCAATACCGCGCTGATGCAGGTGGCGGGCAAGCTGGCCGGAGCCTTGAACGGGGACTACGAACGGGAAACCGGTTACGTGCTGGCGATGCTCAAGCGTTGCCTAGGCTGGCAGAACGATGCGCTGGCGGCATGCAGCGAGTTGGCGGCGGTCGCGGACGATCCCGACCATCGCCGTGCGCTCGAGGCGCTGAAGGATGCCGTCTTCGAAATCCGGGAGGAGATCGTGAATCTGCGGAAAGAACTTAAGAAAAATTAAGCGTTTGCATCGCTCGAATTCTGAATTACCAAATTCCGCCATGAAGAAGCTGCTCCTACTGGCGGCGATCGTCGCCGTGTCTTCGCTCACTTCCTGCAACACTGCCATCGGCCTCGGGCGTGATTTCCGCCAGCTCGGGATTGGTTTGGAAAACAAAGCCCACGGACGGACTTGGGACGGCGGCCAGGCGGAACAGCCGCAGGACAACCTGCCGACTTACTGAGCAGTGCGCCAGCCCTCGCGGTAGCCGCGCTTGAAATGTTCGCGGAGGGTCTGGGGAACTTCCTTGGCCAAGCGGCGGCCAGGGTCCATCGATAGCCCGGCAAGCTTGTCGCGGTGGCCTTGCTGCATGCCGAGGCCGTAGGCGCGGTGCTGGCTCCACGGGTTGTCGTTGGGGTTGCGGTAGCCGTCCCCGTAGCCGCGATGGTAATCGCGGGTCACGGCTTGATCGGGGTCCGGACGAGGGTTGTAGGCACGGCCTTGGCGCTTGTCCTTACTGCCGTCCGAGTGACCGGAGCGGTAGGCCGCGGCCTCGCTGCCGGACAACCAGGCGCACCTGCTGCGCACCGAGTTCGT
>CBFGPU010000490.1:0-3206 GCA_965650715.1 uncultured Haloferula sp.
AGCGGAGGCGGAACTTCTGGCCGTCGCCCTGGAAGAAGGAGCGGCGGTTGAAGAGATCGAAGTTGGACTGCGTGACCTCGGCGAAGACGACGGCCTTCTCGAGGGAGCTGAAGCCGGCGCCGAAGGTGAGGTTGCCGGTGCGGGCCTCCTGCACGGAGATCTTGAGGGTGCGGCGGCCGGGGATGTTGGTGGACTCGTCGGTGACGTTGACCGGATCCTCGAAGAACCGGGTGTTCTCCAGGCGGAGCTTGGAGATCTTCATGCGGACGCTGTCGAAGACGTCGCCGGGGCCGAGCACGAGGTCGCGAAGGATGACGATGCTCTTGGTCTTGTTGTTGCCCTCGATCTTGATGGATTCGACCTGGACGCGCTCGCCCTCGGTGACCTGATATTCGACGTCGATGTTGCCGGTCTGGAGGTTGGGTTTGCGGACGAGGCGGACGCGGGTGTCGGGCGGGAGGTAGCCGGCGCGACCGTAGAAGTCCTCGAGGGACTCGGCATCCTTGTCGAGCAGGGAGGGCTTGAAGACGACGCCCTTGCGCTGCTGGGGCACGAAGCGGAGGATGGTCTCGGGGAAGAGCTTGTTGCCGGTGAAGGAGATCTCGCCGACGCGATACTGACGGCCCTCTTTGACGCGGATGGTGATGACGAGCTTGTCGGGCTTGGGGTAGTCGAAGGTGATCTTGTCCTCGGCGATCTCGACGTCGAGGAAGCCCTCTTCCTGGTAGTAGTCACGGAGCTTGATGAGATCCTCGTCGAACTCGTCGTCCTTGAGGCGGCCGGAGCCGAGGAGCCACGAGATCATGCTCCACTTCTTGGTCTCCATCTCCTTGCGGAGGCGGCGGGCCTTGATGGAGTCGTTGCCGACGAAGTTGATCGAGCTGATCTTCACGCGGGCGCCTTCGCGGATCTTGAAGGTGACGCTGGCGAAGCCGGTGGAGCGGTTGCGGTCGATGGAGTAGCTGACCTGGGCCTGGTTGAAGCCGCGCTTCTGGTAATACTCGTAGATCTTCTGGCTGTCTTCCTTGATCTGGCGCTCGTCGAGCGGGCCGTTGGCGACGGTCTTGATCTCCTTGGCGAGGCGGCGGGGCTTGAGGGACTTGTTGCCCTCATAGTTGACGTCGAGGACGCGGAACTTGGGGGTGAGCTCGAAGACGAAGTTGACGACGTTGCCGGCGGCCTCCTCGCGCTTGACCTCGATGAATTCGAAGATGCCGGTGCGGTAGAGCGAGCGGATGTCGCGGTCGATGATGGCCTCGTCGAGTTCGGTGTCCTCGCGGAGGATCATGTTGGCGCGCACGATCTGCTCGCTGACGCTGGCCATGCCGATGAACTTCACCGTGATGGTGCCGACGCGGCTGGGCGCGGGCTCCGCCTGGGGGGCGGCGGAAAGACCGGCCTGCGCGTGCAGCACGGGGGCGCCGAGGGCGAGGAAAAGGCAGGCAAAAAGAGCCCGGTTAAGCAGGTTACGGAGTGAAGTTTTCAAAGCGCGTAATTTCTTGAAGGAAAGTCAGTTTCAAATCACCTACCGGTCCGTTGCGTTGCTTGGCAACGATTAAATCCGCCGCCCCGGCGGCGGTCTGGAATTTTTCGTCGGCATCCTTGGGGCGGGAAAGCATGAGCACCACGTCGGCATCTTGCTCGATGGATCCGGATTCGCGCAAGTCCGACAAGCGGGGCGTGCGGTTTTCCTTTTCCGACGAGCGGTTAAGCTGGGATAGGACTAGGACCGGCACGTCTAGTTCCTTGGCGAGAGCCTTTAATCCGCGCGAGACCTCGGCGACCTGCTGTTCGCGCGGGGAACGGGGATCGGAGCCGTTGAGCAGCTGGAGATAGTCGACGATGATCATGCCGAGCTTCTTGCGGGCGTGGATGCGGCGGGCCTTGGCGCGCAGCTCCATGATCGTGAGGTTGCTCGAATCGTCGATGAGGATGGGGGCGCGCTTGAACTCCTCGGCGGTCTGGCCGAGGGCGTTGACCTCGCGGCCGTCGCGGCTGACGAGGCCGTCGCGCAGGAGCTTCATGTTCACCCGGGACCGGGCGCAGAGCATGCGCAGGGCGAGCTGGGAGGAGCTCATTTCGAGGGAGAACACGAGGACGGTGACCGGATCGCCCTTCTTGGGCATGGCGGCGGCCTCGGCGATGTTGAGCGCGAAGCTGGTCTTGCCCATCGAGGGGCGGGCCGCGATGACGATCATTTCCTGCCGCTGGAAGCCGAAGGTCATCGCGTCGAGGTCCTTGAAACCCGAGCTGACGCCGGTGAGCTCGCCCTTCTTCATGAGCAGCTTGGCGATAACCTGGTTGGCGTCCTTGATGGCCTCCTTGATCTCCTGGGCGCTGTCGCTGACGCGGTCTTGCGTGACCTTGAAGAGCTCCTGCTCGACCTTGTCGACGAACTCCTCGAGGCCGCCGGTGTAGCTGTAAGCCTGCTCGATGGCGCCGGTGGCGGTCTTGATGAGCTCGCGGAGGAGGTGTTTCTCGCGAACCTTCTCGATGAAATAGCCGGCGTGGGCGGTCGTGGGGATCTTGCCCGTGACCTGCATCAGGTAAGGGAAGCCGCCGACCTGGTCGAAGACGCGGCGGGTGGTCAGCTCCTCGGCCAGCACCTCGAGGGTGACGGGCTGGCCCTTCTGGTAGAGCTCGATGATGGCCTGGAAAATGATCTGGTTGGCCGGCCAGTAGAAACAGTCGTGGGCCACGCGGGCCTCCAAGCAGCGGGCGACGGTGTCGCTGCCGTCGAGCAGGCAGCAGGCGAGGACGTGCTGCTCGGCTTCCTCGCTGGCGGGCATCTCGCGGCTGGTGGGCCGGGGGGCGGCACCGCGCGCGTCCCCGCCGTTGCCACGGGCGAAGGAGGGACGGGATTCGGTGCTGAGTTCAGCCATGGAGGTTCAGTAAGTTTTTGATGCGGGGCTGCGGCAACCTTCGATTGCACACAAACGCTTCACGGCGAGGGGTAGGTAACAAAAGAACCACGGCGGGGTCGCCGTGGCTCCGGAGGGGGCGAGTCCGGCAAGCGGCGGATGTAGAGGCTGGAACCCATACACACGTCGGAGGGCGGACGTCGGACGGACCTTACGAGGCGGCGGCGGGCACGATCGGGTTCTCGGAGACGACGTCGAAGGTGAGTTCGACGGTGACCTCGGAGTGCAGGCGGATGTTCACCGCGTGCTTGCCGAGGGTCTTGATCGGCTGGCCGAGGTGGATGC
>CBFGPU010000491.1:0-3193 GCA_965650715.1 uncultured Haloferula sp.
AGCCGGCGCGGTGATCATCGACGACGCCAAGGTGATCCGGAAGGGCCGCCTCGGCCCCGGCCAGATGCTCTCCGTGGACACCTCCACGGGCCAGATGAAGAACGACCGCGAGGTCAAGGAAGCGCTGGCCAAGCAGAAGCCCTACGGCCGCTGGATCGACGAGAACCGGCTGGAACTTCGGAAGTTCTGCTCGCCCGACGCGCTCGCCCCGGCGGAGGACTTCTCGCCCATGGATCTCTCGCGCCAGCAGGTTGCCCACGGCATCTCGCTGGAGGAACTCGACATGGTCTTCCCGCCGATGATCAAGGGCGCGCAGGAAGCCGTCTTCTCGATGGGCGACGACATCCCGCTGGCGGTGCTGTCCACCTACCCCCGCCTCCTCTTCACCTATTTCAAGCAACGCTTCGCGCAGGTCACGAACCCGCCGATCGACCCGATCCGCGAATGGGCGGTGATGAGCGCTTCCGCCGGTCTCGGACCGGAGCGCAACTTGCTCGACGAAACGCCGGAGCACTGCCGGATCATCAACCTGGAGTCCGCGGTGCTCTTCGAACACCAGGTGGATCGCCTCAAGCATCTGAGTGACGAAGGATTCCCTTCGGCCGTGCTCGACATCACCTGGCCGATCGCGGCCGGCAAGGCGGGCCTCAAGACCCGGCTCGACGAGTTGTGCAACGAGGTGGAAGCCGCGGTGGATGCCGGCGTGAGCATCGTGATCCTTTCCGACCGCGCCGCCTCCGCCACCCGCGTGCCGATCCCCGCGATCCTCGCCACGGGTGCGGTGCATCACCACTTGAACCGCATCCGCAAGCGGATGCGTTGCTCGCTGGTCCTGGAATCCGGCGAAATCCGCGACACGCACCAGATCTCCTGCGCCTTTGGCTTCGGTGCCACTGCCGTCTGCCCCTATCTCGGCTACGCCACGGTTCGCCAGTTGGTGGCGGCGGACGCGGGCAAGGGCAAGCTCGACGGGATCAGCGCCGAGAAGGCCATGGCCAACTACGCCAAGGCGCTGGAAAAGGGCGTGCTCAAGATCATGTCGAAGATGGGCATCTCGGTGCTGAACTCCTACCAAGGCGCGCAGATCTTCGAAGCCATCGGGATCGGCGGCGAGGTCGTGGAGTTTGCCTTCACCGGCGTGCAGTCGAAGGTCGGCGGCATCGGCTTCGCGGAGATCGCGGAGGAATCGCTGATCCGCCATCGCGCCGCTTTCGAGACGCAAGTGCCCGCAGGCGAAACGCTCGACCTCGGCGACCCGGGCTACAACCGCTACCGCAAGTCGGGCGAACGCCATGCCTGGACCACGGATGTCATCAAGAACTTCCACACCTTCGTGAAGAGCGGCAAGGCTGAGGACTACGACGACTACGTGAAGGTCTCGCTGGAGACCAAACCGGTCGCGATCAAGGACCTCTTCGAGTTCGTGCCCGCGTCCTCGGGGGCCATCCCGATCGAGGAAGTCGAGCCGGTGGAGAGCATCCGCCGCCGCTTCACCACCGCCGCGATGTCGCTCGGGGCGCTGTCTCCGGAAGCTCACGAAACCCTCGCGATCGCGATGAACCGCATCGGCGGCAAGTCCGACTCCGGCGAGGGCGGCGAGGACCCGGTGCGCTACAAGCCTTATCCGAACGGCGATTTGGCGCGTTCCTGGATCAAGCAGGTGGCTTCCGGCCGCTTCGGGGTGTCCGCCTATTACCTCGTCAATGCCGACGAACTGGAGATCAAGATGGCGCAGGGTGCGAAGCCTGGCGAAGGCGGCCAGCTTCCCGGCCAAAAGGTGAACGCGCTGATCGCGCGCCTGCGCCACACGCAGCCCGGCGTTCAGCTCATCTCGCCGCCGCCTCACCACGATATCTATAGTATCGAGGACCTCGCGCAGCTTATCCACGACCTGAAGGAAGTGAACCCGCGCGCGCGCGTGACGGTGAAGCTCGTCGCGGAGACCGGCGTCGGCACCGTCGCGGCCGGCGTGGCCAAGGCGAGCGCCGACACGATCCTGATCTCCGGTCACGATGGCGGCACGGGGGCTTCCCCGTTGTCCTCGACGAAGCATGCCGGATCACCGTGGGAACTCGGACTGTCCGAAGCCCAGCAGACCCTGCTCCTCAACAACCTCCGCGACCGCGTGATCGTCCGTACCGACGGCGGCCTTCGCAACGGCAAGGACATCGTCATCGCCGCGATCCTCGGTGCCGAGGAATACAACTTCGGCACCATTTCGATGATCGCGATGGGCTGCGTGTATGTCCGCAAGTGCCACCTGAACAATTGCCCGGTCGGCATCGCCACCACCGATCCGAAGTTCCGCGCGAAGTTCAAGGGAACGCCGGAGATGGTCATCAACTTCCTCAACGGCGTTGCTACCGAGGCCCGCGAGATCATGGCCAAGCTCGGCGTCCGCACCATGGACGAATTGATCGGCCGTCCGGAATACCTCCGCCAGCGCGAGGTGCCGGATCATCCGAAGGCGAACCTCATTGATCTCGGTGCGGTGCTGAAGGACGTGGTTCCCGATCTTGCGAAGCATCACGGCGTGGCGGAGTCCTCGATCTCCCGCATCTGCAAGAAGGAGCGCAACGACGGGATTTCCAAGGTGCCGCTCGACCTCCAGGTCCTGCGCGACCTCGCGAAGGAACTTGGGACCGGCGAGATTCCCGAGAACACCCCGGAGTATGGCCCCGCTTCCACGCCGGATTCCATCACCGCGGCGATCAAGGTCCTGCCCGACCGCCAGCCGGTCGAGCTGAGCTACGATGTGGTCAACACCGACCGCAACATCGGCACCCGTCTCTCCGGCCGCATCGCGGAGATCCACGGCGACCGCGGTTTCAACGGCCATACGGCCGTCACGCTGAAGCTCCGCGGATCCGCCGGCCAATCGCTCGGCACCTTCCTGGTGTCCGGCGTGAAGATCGAGCTCACCGGTGAAGCGAACGACTATGTCGGCAAGGGCATGGCCGCCGGCGAAATCGTCATCAAGGTGTCGCCCGACGCGAAATTCACCCCGGCGCTGAACACCATCCTCGGCAACACCGCGCTCTACGGGGCGACCGGCGGCTGCCTCTTCGCGAACGGCCGCGCGGGCGAACGTTTCGCGGTCCGCAACTCCGGTGCCACGGCGGTGGTCGAAGGCACGGGCGACCACGGCTGCGAGTACATGACCAACGGCACCGCGGTGATCCTCGGCAAGACC
>CBFGPU010000492.1:0-3189 GCA_965650715.1 uncultured Haloferula sp.
TCGAGCCCGCGGACCGGGCCTCGCTTACCCTCCAACTCAAACGGGATCTCGTGAATGTTCCCTCCAAGGAACTGGTTGAAGCCGTGCGGCGTGCCATGAGCCAGAAGACCATTGTCTAGGCATCGACGGCTGGACCTTGTTACGCGCTCTATGCCCAGCTCCAGCGTTCGGCCCACCAGCGGTAGGTGCCGTTCTCCGCAGCCATGACGTGGCCGAGACCGGGCCAAGGAAGATGGAAGGCGTAACAGCGCGTGCGCTTCTCGGCCGCCTCGCTCCAGTACTTCTTGCGCGTAACCACCGCCGTCACGGGATCGTGATCGAACGCGATCGTCCAGTTCGGATCCGCGAACATCAGCAGATGATGATGCGCGAGGTCCATCAGGTGCAGCAGTTCTTCGTTCCCCGAGCGGATGCGGAAACACGCGTGGCCATCCGTGTGACCCGGTGCGCCTTCGATCCGGACCATTCCGCCGAGCACCTCGGTGCCGGGTTTCACCGGGCGCAGCTTTTCCTGAAGCGTGTCGAAGTGCCCGCGCACCTCCTTGATCATCCCGGGGATCTGGTTCTTGTCGCGCTTCGACTTCGAGAAGTCCGGCTGGGGTGAGCGCCAGAAATTCAGCTCGTCTTCAAGAAGGTAGATCTGCGCGTTGGGGAAGGCGGGCTTACCCTCGCGCACGAAGCCGTTCAGATGGTCGGCGTGGGCGTGGCTCAGGAAGCCGGCGGTAACCTGATCCGGCGAGATCCCGACAGCAGCCAGGCCTTCATAAAGCCAACCCATCTGCGGGTTGTTCACCTTGCCGAAGCCGGCGTCGAAGATCGCGACCTCGTTGCCCGAGCGCACCACCAGCACGTTCACGTAGAGCGGAATGGTATCGAGCCGCTCGCCGTGGCGCTCCATTTCCTCCTTCATTTTCGGGCGGGCCTCCTCCGGCCACATCAGCCCCAGACCTTCGCGGAAGCCGAGGTTGCAATCGCTGATCGAAAACGCCTCCAGCGAACCGATCCGGAAGCGGTAGATGTAGGGATCCCGGAACGCGGGAGCATCGTCGTGCGCGCGCGCCTGCGGGCTTCCGCCCAAGGCTGCCATGCCGGCCAAGGCGGCTCCGACAAAGCCGCGTCGCGAGATTTCCGGAGATCCGGCGGGTGGATTCATGTGAGTAACTTACGGCCCCCTGAACCGCTTTTCATCAGTGAAACGCGTTGCGGGCCGAGAAAACGGGCAACTCGGGGAAAGGATGGCCGCACCTTCAGTCCTTCTTCGCCGTGTAGTCGAAGACCGTGGCCTTTTCGAGCAGCGGCTTGAGCTTTTCCACGAAGGCTTTGTGCGCCTCGTGCGGGATGTAGGCTTCGAGTCCTGCCTTGTCCTTGAAGGTCACGAGGAAGCAGTGGGTGAAGCCGTCGTTGAGGCCCTCGACACTCTCGCTTTTGCCCCACTCGTAGCCAGTGACCGCGGGGATCTTCTTCGGTAGTTCCGCGAAGGCCTTTTCGATCTCCTCGACCTTGTCGGCGGTGGCCTCGGGCTTGAACTTGAAGAGCACGACGTGACGGAATTCGTTTTCGGCAACGGCGGAACTGGCAAGGGCGGCGGACATGGCGGCAATCAGGATGGCTTTGGACATGACTGAGGTTCTGCCTTTCGGGCGGCAACTGTCAAACCCTGCCAAGGTCCGGTCCTCTCCGGATAGGACTCATTCCCGCCACGGTGTCGAAAAACTGCACGGAATCCGCGATCGTATCCGGTCATGGAACGTCCCCAAACGCACAGCAAGACCATCGGCTATCTGCTCTGGATCTTCGGTTTCACCGGTGCCCATCGCTTCTACTTCGGCCGACCGGTCACCGGGACGATCTGGCTGCTCACCGGCGGATTGCTCCTGGTCGGCTGGATTGTGGACTTGTTCCTGATCCCGTGGATGGAGCGCACCGCGGCGCAACGCTACGCGACCGGCCGGATCGACTACTCGGTGGCTTGGATCCTCCAGACCTTCCTCGGCCCGCTCGGCATCCACCGCTTCTACATGGGCAAGATCTGGACCGGCCTGCTTTGGCTCGTCACCGGTGGCCTCTTCCTGATCGGCTATCTCTACGACTACTGTACGCTGAACGGTCAGATCGACGAGATCAACTCCGGCGATCCGGAGCGCCTGAGCAAAACGTCCTCCGCCCTGGCGGCGAGGTAAGGGCTACTTCTCCCAGATGAAGTGCTCCTGCTTCAGCGCGCTGGCCCGGGCTTCGGCTTCCCTCGACCCGGGGCTCCCCAGCATCGCATGCTTCTGGGCCACGCCGATCGCGCCCTCCCAATTCTGCAAGCTCTCCAGCAAGGCCCGCGCGCGGACGCCGCACTTGTCCACCCACTGCCAATCCGCGGGCGGCGATTTGGCCGCGGCTTGCAGCACGGAGTAATAGACATCGAGCGCCTTGTCGGAGGTCTCGGAGGTCCGGGGAAGCTGCTCGATCACCCGGCCGCGGCGGTACTCGATCTCGAAGCGCCGCGGCGATTCCGGCGGCAAGCCGGCAAGCAGTTCCTCGTAGAGCTCCAGCGCCCGCTCCAGCTTTGCGGGATCGCTACCCGCGCTGTTGTAGAGGGCATCGCCGAGTAGCAAGCCGGTGGTCACGCGCAGCGGCGCGTCCTTCTTCATCGTTTGGAACCACGGCTGGAGATCCGCCGCGGCAGCGTCGAGGCGCTTGCATCGACCGTGACTGCGTTGCTGAAGCTCTGGATCTCGTTATGCGCGTCACCCTTGAAGTTGAAGGTGGCGTTCGCGGTATTTGTCACGACGTTGATGTCGTTGTCATCGATAGCCGTCGGACCGACGCCGGTCGAGTTGATGTTGATCGTCAGCGCCGTACCGGTGTTCAGATTGCCCATATCGGCCGAATTGTAGACATTGTCCACGGCAACCGTGGAGGACTTCATGTCGATATTGAGCACGTTCTCGCCGGCCTTCATCGTGAAGGCGGCATCGCCGCTGTTGGGACCGGTGAACTGGTAGGTGACGGCCGAATTGGCGTTCAGGACCGTGTCGGTGCCGGTGCCGTTGAAGATCACCGTCTTGATCGCGGCGTTGGTCAAGGTGTTGTGATCGAGCTTGACTGCATTGGCGCCGTCGAAGCGGATGTTTTCGACGCCGGTCGAGGCATTGAGGCCGGCGAGCGGCGCCGAGCCAGCTCCGGAAATATCGGCGCTGG
>CBFGPU010000493.1:0-3183 GCA_965650715.1 uncultured Haloferula sp.
GAAGTGTTTGCGGGTGAGGAAGGCCCAGCTCTCGTAGTCCATCCGGACCGAAGTGACGAAGGGCTTGATGCCGAAGCGGCGGTCCACGGTTGCCAGGATCTCGTCGGCCATGATGCGGGCCGCCACCGGATTAAGGGCACCCGTGCCGATCGCATCCGTGTCCTCCGCATAAAGCACCGGCGCCAGCAAGGCCCGGGCGGTCTTGTGGAGATGGTCGAAGGATTCGTAGAAGGCGGAGGGCGCGATCAGTTTGCCTGCGAAGGGGATCAGCGGCGGGGAAGGGTGGATCACCGCGGAAACCGCATGCGTGATCCGCGCCACTTCCACGCCCACATGTTCTTCCTCCGCGCCTTGCACGCGGGCCAGGATTTCCAGCACGTCCTGCGGCTCGTCCTTGGCGACGGACCGCTCGAATACGACCCGTGTCCGGGCGATGTCGGTGTCCGTCGCGATCCCCGTGGCTTGGATCGCTTGGATCGTCTGGTCCAAGCAGATCCTCAGGAGATCGCCGATATCACCGGGCTTGCGGACCGGGTGTTCGTGCATGGCTTGTGTGGGGGATGACATGGCTCCGTGTGGGGATACGGTGGAGCGGAGGCAGCGCCCCCGCTCTTGATCCGGGTTACTTCCGGCCGCCCTTGCTGAACTTCGACTTGCCCGTCGTGGCGGGAGCCGGGGCCGGGGCGGGCTTCGGCGCCATCTCCGCTGCGGTCGGATAGTAAGGCGCTTGGGTCGGCCGCAGGTCGCGGACGCCACGCTTCAGGTTCGGCTCGTGGGCGGGCCCGGGGCTGCACTCGGGATCCACCCAGTTGTGGTCCTGGGGCAGCATCACGTTCTTATGGATCTTGCTGGATAGCGAGCGCGTGCTCGCCGTGCTCGCCGGATCGTAGGAGGTCGGCGTCACGATGAAGACCAGGCTCGTGTTCTCCTTGGTCGTTTCCTTGCTCTTGAAGAAGAAGTTGATCACCGGCACGTCGCCCAGCAGAGGCACCTTCGTGCGGTCCTTGCTCTCCACCTCGCCGTAGAAGCCGCCCACCACCAGCGAGTGCCCGTCCGGCACGCGCGAGAGGGATTCGATCATCGATTCCGTCACCCGCGGATAGATGTTGCCCGATTGGCCGGTGATCTGATCCACGATCTGGGCGGAACGCGGGCGCAAGCGCATGCGCACGGTGCCGTCCGGCAGCAAGGTGGGAGTTACCACCAGCGAGATGCCGATTTCGCGGTGCTTCTCCGGGTCTTCCGAGATCGTCTTGTCGTCCGTGCCGATCTTGTAGCGGACTTCCTCGCTCACGTTGGTCACGCCGTTCGATTGCGTCACCGTGGCGGTGATGATCGGGATACGGTCGATGATCGAGATCGAGCCCTGCTCGTTGTCTTCCGTGATCAGCGTCGGATTGGAGATCTGGGTCGCGAAGTTGCCTTCAGCCAGCGCGCGGAGCACGCCGCTGAGCTGCATCGGGCTCAGCACCAGGTTCTCGCTCGCCCCGATCAGCTCGGTGGTTCCTGTAAAGCTCGGGTTGCTCGAGACGCCGTCGCTATTCGGCCAAATCGAACGGATGCCGAAGATCGAGTTCAAGCTGCGGGTCACTTCGATCGCCGTGCCTGCTTCACCCAGCGACGCGGACCAGTTCACGCCCTGGCGCTCCGCCGCCGTGCTGTTCACGCGCAGGATCTTGGTCTCCACCACGATCTGGCCCTTCGGACGGTCGATGCCTTCCAGCAGCCGCTTGGCCTGCTCGATGCGGTGTGCCGTGTCCACGATCACGATCGTGTTCGTCTTCGGCTCGAAGTTCACGAGGCCGGTGCCCGGGGTGAGCATCGGCTGGATCAGCGCCTTGATCGGCTCGATGTCGGTCGGGCGCAGGTAGCGGAGCTGGTAATTGTATTCCGCGCTCGGCAGTTGCCCGAGCTGCGCCTGGCTCAGCGCGTAGATCGTGTTCCCCTTGGTGTAGAGCGTCAGCCCGTACATGAAGGCCAGCTCTTCCATCTGGTTGAGCGGGTTGCCGTCGTTCAAGTGGCCGGTCACCCGGTATTCCGGAGCGGCCAGCTTCGCGTTGTGGAAATACTGGCGGCCGGCCTGCTTGGCCAGGAACTGGAAGATGTCGTTGATCGGCGCGTCCTTGATCAGGTAACCCTCTTCGGATTCCTGGATCTCCTGGCCTGCGGCTGCACCCGGGTTGGCGGGCACGGCTGCGGGGTCGGCCGCAGGATCGCCGGGAGCCGGAGGCGGCGCCACAGGCTCGACCGGATCCGCTCCCGGTGGCGGTGGCGGCGGCGCGGCAGGCAGGTTGGGCAGATCCGCGCCGGGCGCGGGAGCAGGAGGTGCCGGTGCCGGTGGCGGCAGGTCGGGCACGGCGGGTTCGTTCGCTTGCGCCAGGTCTGCGGGCGGCAAGCCGTCCACCTGGGCGGAAACGAAGGGTACGGGCAAGGCCAGCAGCGTGGCGACAGCGATTGCAGGCTTCATTGGTGTGTGCGGGTGTTGTGGGACAGCAGGACGGGCTGGAAACCCGTCAGTTGGACGAGAGGGGGGGTGGACCGGGTTGGACCATCAGAGGCGCATCCGGGCTGGTGGACTGCATCCCGGGAGCCGTCAGCGTTTGCACGCCCTTGCTCATGCCGGCCGGCAGCATCTCCAGCTTGCGGTCTGCGGTCTCCGCGGTCTCCAGATTGCGGAAGCGGATCGCGGTCGACGAAACAGCCAGCACCTGGATTCGAATGGTTTTTCCGTTCGGCAGTTGAACCGGGAACACGCTTCCCTTGCGGAACTCGCGCGTGCCCACCAGGAACCTCTGCTTGGCAAGGTCCACCGTGTTCACTTCGATGGCGTTCACCACGTCGATGAACGGTGTCGGCGGCGCTTTCTGGAAACTCGGCTTCGCCGTGGAAGAAACGATCCTCGGCTCGGGAGCCTTGAAATCGGGATCCTGATACCGGCCGAAGGGATCGGTTTGGCGGCGCTTGATCGAGAATTTCCCCGAGTAGGTGCTGATGTAGGCGGCAAGATCCGACCCCGCGCCGGCATAGCGCGAAGGCAGATTCAGCACCGCGGCATCGGCCGCGGTCGGCTCGGGCTTCTTCTCCGCCGCGGTCGCCGGTGCCGGGGCGGCGGGCATCAGTCCGCTCGTGTCGAATCCTTCCGCGGATTGCGAAAAGGCTTCAGGCATCGCCGCAAGGGACACC
>CBFGPU010000494.1:0-3177 GCA_965650715.1 uncultured Haloferula sp.
TCTTCGTGGCGATCGGCCATGTGCCGAACAGCGCCTTCCTCGGAGATCTCGTGGACAAGGACGAGAACGGTTACATTCTTCAGAATCCGGGCCGGACCTCGACGAAGACTGAGGGTCTTTTCGCCGCGGGAGACGTGGCCGACCATTACTACCGCCAGGCCGTGACGGCAGCGGGGCAGGGGTGTGCCGCTGCCTTGGAGGCGGAGCGCTATCTGGCGGATCACGAGTGAGGGCCGCTTGAAGGAGGGATGCGGGAAGTTGGCGGCTTCGACGCGCACACGAGACGGCTGAAGCCGTTTGACCGTAGGCGCGTTCGTGAGAACGCGGAAGCAATCCCCGGTGTCTCTCCACCAACCCGTCGTTCTTCCGGCTCGGGCGCCCGCGGGAAGGAACCCGATGACGATATCGGGGAAGACGCGCCCAGCCGGAAGCACTTCGCGCATCCGCCAGGGGAGGCGTTAGAAACCGATCATCGAGACCAGTTCCTCATCGCTGTAATCCCCGAGTTGCTCGGAGGCGGCGATGAAAACCTCGGTTTCAAGGTTGTCCTGAAGATCCGCGAACGAGGAAGCGGTGCCCTCGGTGTAAACGACCGCGGGGCCATGACTGGCCGGGGTGCCGGTCTGCAGGCTCATCACCACCGCCACCAGTGCGGCAGCACCGGCGAGAGCCCCGCCGATGGAGGCCGGAATCAGGATCTTGCTCCACCATGGCTTCGCCTGGCCTTCGAGACGGGCGGCGCGGACGACATTGGCGGCGAAGTTCGGGCCCGGGCGATGGGCCGCACTTTCCCGGAGGAGTGCCCAGACGGGATCCTTTTCGATGTCACCGGAGTTTGATTCGCGCTTCATGGAGGGCAGGAGGCAGTTTTCGTATGGAGAAACCGGCGGGCGAGCGAAAAGTTGCGTCGCCGGATTCAGACCCCCCGTTTGTCACCCCACAGGCGGACATGCAGGCGGTCGCAAAAGCGCCAGCCATGGAGCAGGCATCGTGCCGCGACGGCAGGTGCGTGGCGGTCGAGATCCGCGGCGGTGCGGCCCTCGGGCATGACCAGGATCCGCCCGGGAGGGACCGAGAAATCCCGGGAGAAGGCGACGATTTCATCCATGTCGGCGTCTTCCACGGCGACGAATTTGAACCAGGCCCGGGAATCTGCGACGAATCCGGCGATGACCTCCGGAGCGAGCCGGAGTTTCGCTTCCATGCCCGAATTCGCGAGCTTCGGCGAGACGTTGAACTGGTTCACGGCGGCACGGAATTCCGGGGAGGGGCTGCGGGTGCCATTGGTTTCGACCTCGAAAACGTAGGCCGGGTCGATCGCCCGCAGGCCCGCGATCACCTCCAGCCAGGCGTCCTGTTGGAGAAGCGGCTCACCGCCGGTGAGCACGACACGGCGGCAGGGGTGGGCCGCCACGAGCGCGACGATCTCCGCGGGCGGGACCTCCATGGTGACTTCCGCCTTGCGGTGCTTGCGGTAGGCGGGGTCGGCGTCCTTGTCGTGCTTCCACGGGGTGCCCTCGAAATTCCAGGTGTTGTCGGTGTCGCACCAGCGGCAGTGGAGATTGCAGAGGGCGGCGCGCACGAAGACCGCGGGCAGGCCGACGGAGACCCCCTCGCCCTGAAGGGTGAAGAAGATCTCGGGGCCGTCGTTGAGGCGGGCGAGGAGCACGGGGGGAAGGAATCACTAATCACTAATCTTCCAATCATAAATCGGCCAGCCGCTACGCGGGGAGAGAATGGAGAAGGCGCTACGCGCCGCGGAAACCATGGATCGGCCATGCTCGGCGCGGCAGCGCCTCCCGGGTCTTTCTTCCCCGCGAAGCGCACTCCGATTGATGATTGGAAGATTAGTGATTAGTGATTAGTGATTTCCCGCATGAGCATCATCACGGGTCGCGGCGACGAAGGGGAGACGGATCTCTTGTTCGGTCGCAGGATCGCGAAAACGTCCCTCCGGGTGGAGTTGCTGGGCACGGTGGACGAGGTGAATGCGGCGCTCGGCCTCGCCCGGGCGGCCGGGGCCGTGGTGGAGGTCGAGGAGATTATCAACCGCCTGCAGGAGCTGCTGATCGGGCTTATGGGCCAATTTGCCTGCCTGCCGGGGGACGAAGAGCGTTACGCGAGCGCCGGATTCGCCGCCGTGGGGCAGGAGGATCTCGATTGGGTGACGGCCACGGCCAGGGATTTCGAGGCACGCGGGATTGTCTTCAAGGACTGGGCCCGGCCCGGGGCGGATCATTCGATGGCCCGGGCAGGGCTCGATGTGGCGCGGAGCGTTGCCCGGCGGGCGGAGCGGGCGGTGCTGGCCCTGCACGAAAGCGGGGAGGAAGTCCCGAGGGTCCTGCGGCTCTTCTTCAACCGTCTGTCGGACCTTCTGTGGATTCTGGCGCGGGCGGCCTGAGGATTACCCACGTGGCACCCCAGCCGCCCTCCGCGGCGGGGTAGTGGAATTCCTGAACCTCGGGGAGGCGCCGCATCAGGGCATGCACGCTCTCCCGCAGGGTGCCGGTGCCCTTGCCGTGGATCACCCTTACGCCCCGGATCCCTTCCCGCAGGCACTCGGCGAAGTACTCCGGCAGCAATTCACCGACCTCCGAGGGGCGGAACGTGTGCAGGTCCAGTTCCGGGGTGATCGGGATGCGGTGGGGGTCTTCTTCCATCGTGGCGGTGGTCTGTTGCGGTCTTCCGCATGCCTTGTATTTTTGCCTTTGCAAGAGGGCATTGTTCGCTTAGTTCTCCCGCCCGCCGTTAAAATGGTGGCCGTAGTTCAATGGTAGAGCCCCAGATTGTGATTCTGGTTGTTGCGGGTTCGAGTCCCGTCGGTCACCCCACCTCTTCTTTCGGGAACCTGGAAGGTTCCGGTTCGTAGGGGCGGACACCGTCGGCACGTTTGTCATGGAAAGTCTCGAGAGCCGCCTCGGATACAAATTCCGCAACTCGCTTCTGCTTGCTGAAGCGATGACCCATCCGAGTCTCGCCTACGAGTCGCAGCGACCGCACTTCGACAACCAGCGGCTCGAATTCCTGGGCGATGCGGTGCTGCAACTGATCCTCACGGAGGATCTTTTCAAGATGTTCCCGGACTTCCCGGAAGGACGTCTGACCAAACTGCGCTCGCAGCTCGTATCCCGCCGGGCGCTCGCGCGCTTCGCCCTGACCATCGATCTCGGCAGCTAC
>CBFGPU010000495.1:0-3159 GCA_965650715.1 uncultured Haloferula sp.
TGGGTTGGTTCTGGCCCGGGGGTTGGGAAACCGGGCAGGCGGGATCCCTGCTCCAACGACGTGCGGAGGGAGGGCATCCGCGCCGGATTGCGTTATCCGGCTCCGGATCCCGCCAAATTTCTTCGGGAAAAATCCTCCGGGAACGGGCAATGCGCGGGGCGGTTCGGTGCTCCGCGCATTGCCCCCTGTCTCCAACGGAACCCAAGACGGTTGGAGACTCCGGTGTGAACTCGGGGCACACCGCCTGGAAATTCACATGGGATGCGACAAAACCCGGCCGATCCCGCCAACAATCTCACGGCAGCGACGAGCATGTTGATTCGGCTTGCTCCCGAAGCGGCGGGGCGGTACGGCCTATACGGGAAGATGGATGGGATCAGCCACTCGGAATCCTTCCGGGACGAGGTCCCCGGTTCGTCCGATGAATTGCTGCCCATCGTGTATGAGGAACTCCGGCGTCTCGCCGCATTCCGCCTGAAACACGAGGCCGGCAACAAGACCCTGCAACCCACCGCGCTTGTCCACGAGGCATGGATCCGCCTGGCTTCCTCCGAGGTGAAGCCGTGGGAAAACCGGGCGCACTTCTTCAACGCGGCCGCCCAAGCGATGCGCCGCATCCTCGTCGATCGCGCGCGGGCCCAATCCCGGCAGAAGCGGACCCGTCCCGAGGAACTCCCGCTCGGCGAGTCCGCGGGGGAAAGCGACGCCCATGTCCTGATGATCCACGAGTGCCTGACGCGCCTCGAGAAAATCGATCCCTACTCGGCCAAGGTGGTGCTGTTGAAATTCTACGGCGGCTTGAGCAGCGAGGAGATCAGCGGGATCACCGGACGGAGCGTGCGCTCCGTGGAGCGGCAATGGATGTTCGCGAAGGCGAAGCTTTACCAGATGATCCGCGACGACCAATCGGAATGAACCGATGACGACGACCTCCACCGACAACGAACGCGAGATCGACAGCGCCATCCTCGAGGTTGCCTTGTCCCTCGAAGATGCCGGGACGCGCGAGGAATTCCTCGACCGGGTCTATGGCGACAACGAAGCGGGCAGGGCCGAGATGCGCCGCCTCATCAAGTGTTCCGGCGAAGCCGCGGGATTCTTCCTCGAGGCGCGCGAGGAACGGCTGACGCTCACCGTCGGCCTGCTGCCGCAGGGTCACCAGGCGCAGGTGCCTCCGCCGGCGCTGGAGGACCTGTTGGGCGTGGCCGATGCGCGGATCGGCCACTACCGGCTGCTCTCGCGGATCGGCGAGGGCGGGGGCGGAGTGGTTTACGAGGCGGAACAGGAGCAGCCGATCCGCCGCCGCGTGGCGATCAAGATCGTCCGCGTGGGGATCGAGAACAAGGAGGCGATCGCGCGCTTCGAGATCGAGCGCCAATCGCTGGCGCTGATGGATCATCCGAACATCGCCAAGGTCTTCGATGCGGGCACGACCGAATCGGGCCGACCGTACATCGTGATGGAACTCGTGGCCGGCGAGCCGCTTACCAAGTACTGCGACCGCAACAAGCTCGGGACCGCGCAACGCCTCCGCCTTTTCATCCAAGTGTGCCATGCGATCCAGCACGCGCACCAGAAGGGCATCATCCACCGCGACATCAAGCCCTCCAACATCCTCGTCGTCCGCAACGACGAGGCCGAGGTCCCGAAGGTCATCGACTTCGGGATCGCGAAGCCGACCGAGACGAAGCGTTCGGACCGCACGGTGATCACCGCGCACGACCAGTTCTTCGGCACTCCCGCCTACATGAGCCCCGAACAGATCGACATGGCAGGGCTGGATGTCGATACCCGCAGCGACATCTACAGCCTCGGCGTACTGCTTTACGAATTGCTGACTTCCAGCACGCCCGTGGACGGACAAGAGCTTTCCACCTTCGGCTTGTCGAAGATCCGGCAAACGCTGCTCAACAACGAGATCGTGCGGCCGTCTGAAGTGCTGAAGGCGCTGCCTGCCAAGAAGCTGGAGGACCTGGCCGCACTGCGGGGAACGGATTCGTCTCATCTCACCGGTTATGTGAGTGGCGATCTCGATTGGATCGTGATCAAGGCCACGGAGAAGAACCGCGTCCGACGCTATCAGACGGCGAACAGCCTGGCGATGGACGTGCAGCGCTTCCTGGAGTTCCAGCCGGTTTCGGCGCGCCCGCGTTCGCGGCTGTACCTCCTGGCGAAGTTCGTGCGGCGGAACCGCATCGCCTTCGCGGTGGGGGTCTTGCTCGCCTCGCTCCTGTTGGGCGGCTTCGTCACGACGGCCACGCTTTACCGCCGCGAGAGGGAGGCGCTCGACGAGCAGCTGCGGCTCAAGAACGAGGCGCAGCAGGCAAGGAACGAGGAAACCCGCCTGCGCCGGAAGGCCGACGCCCGGGCGAACATCTCACGCGTGGCATTTCTGTTAGACCAGGGCAAGATCGACGAGGCCGATGCCTTGCGGCAGCAGTATCCGCTTTCCTCGATCGAACCGTCGCTGGAAGCGGCGGCGGTGTTCCGTTCGCTGGGGGACTGGAACGCCCGCCACGACCGCCGCGATCAGGCCCTCCAGTGTTTCCGTCTCCTGATCCAGGCGAACCGCCTCGACGACCCGCGGCGGATCTTGAACGGGACCGACCTGATGGCGACCGGCGCGGCGATGCTGCAGGGAGGCGAAAGCGATTACATCGAGTTCCGCAAGGAAGCCTTGGAACGCTACGGCCTCCCGCGTTCCCCCTTGCACGCCGAGCATCTTCTCAAGGCGTGCCTGCTAAGGGCCGCGGATGCCAGGACGATGGAGATCCTCGCTGCCTCGGAGCGGGTGATGGGGGATCCAGCCAAGGCTCCTTTCCCGGCTTGGGCCGGTCTATCGCTCGGACTCTATCATCTCCGCGGCGGACGGCCTGATGATGCCCTGAAGGCCTGTGCCAGCGGCTTGGAGGACAAGCGTATCAAACATTCCTGCCGCGCTTCCATCCTTGCGGTGACCGCGATGGTCGCGGCGTCAAAAGGCGATGAGGAGAAAGCCCGCAAGGACATTGAGGAAGCGGCTGCGATTGTCCACCAATGCGAGGGCGGCGACTTCATCGGCAGCCAGCCGGTTGCTCCGGTCTGGTACGACTGGGTGGTTGCGAAGCTCCTGATCGAGGAGGCGCGGGCGGTGGTGGAGGAGTCTTCCGCAGAGTGAAT
>CBFGPU010000496.1:0-3126 GCA_965650715.1 uncultured Haloferula sp.
CAGCTCCTTGTAGCGGAATCCGGCGTGATCCGAGCCGATGGCGATCTTCATGGATGGGAGTCGGAAGCCCACCACTTCGAGAGGCATGCCCCGGCGATATCGGGGATGGCCATGCCGGACTCGGAGTAATGGGAGCTGTCGTTGAAGAGCATCAGGCGGGCGCGGACCGGGTCCTTGAAATCGATGATGTTCAGGGCCGCGGGATCCTGGTCGAGATTGTCGCGGTAGCGGCGGGGATCGAAGCCCAAGAGCGAACTGAGAAGCAGGCGGATGGTGGCCTTGTGCGAGACGACGATGACCGGCTTTCCCTCGTGGGCCTGGACGATATCGAGCAGCGCGGGCAAGGCGCGGGCGGTGACGGCGAGGCCGCTTTCGCCACCGGCGGGCGCGAAGGTGAAGGGGTCGCGGTCCCATGCGGCGGCTTCGTCCGGGTAGGAGTCCTCCACCTCCTTGCGGGTGAGTTGTTCCCAATGGCCGTGGGAGATTTCGCGGAGGCCATCGCGGGCCTGCACGTCCATGGCGTGGGGCGCGGCGAGGATGCGCGCGGTTTCCATGGTGCGTCCAAGAGGCGAGGCATAGACGGCATCGACCGGGATGAGGCTCAGGCGCTCGGCAAGGCGGCCGACCTGGCTGCGGCCTTCATCGGAGAGCTCGACATCCGTGGACCCGGCGAAGCGATCCTCCGCGGTGAGAACGGTGGCTCCGTGGCGGATGAGGAAGATGCGCGTGACTGACATTGGGACGAGGAAGCCACTTTCGGGGACGAATGGCAATGACGTGCATTGGGGACCGGGATGGAGTGGGAGGATAGAACGAACCGCGGAGACGCAAAGGTCGCGGAGGAAAACGCGGAGGGCACCGGTTGTTCTTAACGGTGGCTTGCATGGCGGCAAATCGGGGCTACATCCGGGACGCCATGAACGTACTCTACAAGACGCAAGCGACCTCTACGGGCGGCCGCGAAGGAAGTTCGAAGTCCGCGGACGGCGTGCTCGCCGTGACGCTCTCGACCCCGAAGGAACTCGGCGGAGCGGGCGGGCCGGGAACGAATCCGGAGCAGCTTTTCGCCGCGGGTTACTCGGCGTGTTTTCTCGGCGCGCTCAAGTTCGTCGCGGGGAAAGAGAAGATCCATATCCCGGCCGAAGCGACCGTGACGGCACAGGTGGGGATCGGGCCGCGCGACGATGGCAGCGGTTTCGGGATCGAGGTGGAACTCACGATCACCGTGCCGGAACTCGACCCGGCGAAGGTGAAGGATCTGGTGGATAAGGCGCACGTGGTTTGTCCCTATTCGCACGCGACGAAGGGGAACATTCCGGTGAGCCTGAAAGTCGCCTGAAACGGTCAGGGCGCGGTCATGCGACCGCGCCCCTTTTCCTCCAACCATCCCGGAAAGCCTCAGGCCTTTCCGCCGAAGGTGACGTGGTCGTCGAGATCGAGGAAGTCGGCGATGGTGCGGATGTCCTCGCGAGTGGTGGTGAGTTTGCCGATCGATTCGGCGTACCATGCGAGGGTTTCCGCATCGCTATCCACGCCGCGGGTTTCGTGGAACTGGCTCCACTGGGCGATCTCCCATGGTTCACGGGGCTTGGTGGCGTTGGCTTCGATCCACTCGAGGATCTCGCCATCACCCTTGCCGGTGGCGACTTCGGCCTTGAGCGCCTCGGCATCGATGCCGACGAAATTCAGGAAGTGCTGGTCCACGGGGCAAGCGTAGTGGTACTCGCCATTCTTGCCGGCGAGGGTGGCGCGACACTTGTCGAGCATGCGCGGCAGGATGACGTAGCGGCCAAGGCGGACGCGCATGCTGCGGGGCGGACGTTGGGTGAGGTCGATATGGTTCATGTGCTGTTGTATTGAGAGGGTCACCAACCGCCCCCGAGGGCCTTGTAGAGACCGACCGCGTTGGTGAGGCGGGCAAGGCGGAGCTGGATCAGGGACTGACGCGCGGCGTAGAGTTCCTGATGGGCGTCAAGCACTTCGAAGTAGCTGTCCACGCCCTGCGTGTAGCGGGCATTGGCCAGGTCGAAGCGACGCTGCTGAGCTTCAACGAGGCCCTCGATGGCGGCGATCTGGCTATTGATGCCGCTGCGCGCGACGAGGCCGTCGGAGACTTCGCGGAAGCCGTTCTGGATTGCCCTTTCGTAGCGGGCGATCTCGATCTGCTTGCGGACTTGCGCGGCGTCGAGGTTCGCCTTGTTGAGGCCGCCGTCGAAGATCGGCACGCTGATCTGCGGGGAGAAGGCCCAGGCGGTGGAGCCGCTTTGGAAGAGATCGCCGAGGCTACGGCTCGCGGTGCCGGCGCTGCCGGTCAGGGTGATACGCGGAAAGAAGGCGGCGCGGGCGGCACCGATGTCGGCATTCGCGGCGCGGAGTTCGTGCTCGGTTTCAATGATGTCGGGACGACGCACGAGCAGATCGGAGGGCACGCCGGCGCGGAGGTCCGCGACGAGGCCTTGTTCGAGGCTGCGGCCATCGGGCAAACCGTCGAGCGAAGCACCGGTCAGAAACGCGAGGGCGTTATGGGTGACGGCAAGCTGCTGGCGGTAGGCGGCAAGATTGGCCTTCGCGGTCTGGACCTGGATCTCCACCGAGCGGGCATCCAGTTCGGAGACGTCTCCGGCATCGAGGCGGGTCTTCGTGAGGTCGTAGGTCTGGCTGACGGAGTGCAAGGTCTGCTCGGAGAGCGCGATCTGCTCGAGCAGCGCGCGCTCGGCGAAGTACTGGCTGGCGACTTCCGCGACCAGGGAGATCTGCACGCCGAGGCGGGCGGCATCGCTGGCGAAGTAGCGTTCGAGGGCGGCCTGGTTCAGACTGCGGACGCGGCCGAAGAGATCGAGCTCGTACGAGACGAGGCCGACGGAAACGTCGTAGTTCCGGGACTCGACCGCCGTCCCCCCGGAGACGGTCGAGCCCGGTGTCCGCCGTCGTGAGCCGGTGGCGGACAAATCGACGGAAGGGAATAGCGCGCTACGGGAGATGCCGTACTGCGCCCGCGAATGCTCCACGTTCAGCGCGGCGACGCGGAGGTCGCGGTTGTTCTCCAGCGCGGTGCCGACGAGTTTCTTGAGGCGCGGATCGGTGAAGAAAGAGCGCCAGTCGAGCGCGGCGGGAGCGGAGCCGCTG
>CBFGPU010000497.1:0-3126 GCA_965650715.1 uncultured Haloferula sp.
CCGCGGATCCTCTTCGTGAACGATGCCTTCACCGAGAATACCGGCTACACCGCGCGCGAGGCGCTCGGGCGTTCCCCCCGCTTCCTCCAGGGGCCCAAGACCCAGCGTGCCGAGCTCGATCGCATCCGCATCGCCATCATGAAGGGGGAGCCGGTCCGCGCCGAGCTGATCAACTACAAGAAGGACGGCAGCGAGATATGGTTCGAGATCGACATCGTGCCCGTCAAGGATGCGGGCGACGGTGTTTCCTATCTGGTCTCGGTGCAGCGCGATATCACGGCGCGCAAGCACGCGGAGGAGGAGGCCCGCCTGAGCGAGGAACGCTACGTGCGCCAGCGGAACTCCCTCATCACGCTGACCGGCATCCAGCCCCTGGAGATGCGGGATCCGGTCGCGGCATTCCAGCGGATCACGGAGGCTCATGCCCGCGCCCTCGGCGTCGCGAGGGTCGGCATCTGGCTCTACAGCGAGGATCGCCGGACCATCCGCTGTGTCGATCTGTACGAGATGACGGAGCACCGCCATAGCTCCGGCCTCGAGCTGCACCAGCCGGACTGCCCGGCCTATTTCACCGCGCTGGAGGAGATGGACGTGATCGCGGCCGACGACGCCCGCGTCGATCCTCGGACCCGTGACTTCACGGAGACCTACCTGCGCCCGCTCGGCATCTCGTCGATGCTCGATGCCCCGGTGGCGATAGGCGGGAACATCGTGGGGGTGATGTGCAGCGAGCATGTCGGCCCCCCCCGGCGCTGGACCGGAGACGAGAAAACCTTCGTCGCCTCCGTGGCCAATCTGGTTTCCCTCGCTCTCGAAGGCGGGGAACGCCACCGCGCCGAGGTCGCGGTGCAGGAGATCCGGCGGCGCTTCGAAGTGGTGGCGGCCGCGACCAACGATGCCGTCTGGGACTGGGATCTCATCTCCGACCGCATGTGGTGGAGCGAGGGCTTTGAGAAGCTCTTCGGTTACCGCCGCGAGGACGTCGGGAAAGCTTCCGATTCCTGGACCAGCCGCATCCACGAGAATGATCGCGAGCGGGTTGTCGGCGGTATCCTCGCCGTGATTGCCGGCCCTGACGACCACTGGACAGGGGAGTATCGCTTCCGTCGGGTGGACGGATCCTATGCCTATGTGCTCGACCGCGGCTTCGTGATGCGGGACGAAACCGGCCGCGGGGTCCGGATGGTCGGCGGCATGAGCGACCTGACCGCGCGCAAGCAGGCGGAGCTCGATCTGGCCCGTCTGAACCGGGCGCTGAAGATGCTCAGCGCGTGCAACGAGGCCGTTACACGCGCCGAGGGCGAGGTGGCCCTCCTCACCGAGATCTGCCGGATGGCCGTGGAGACCGGCGGATACCGCATGGCATGGGTCGGCTATGCCCGCAACGATTCCGCCCGCTCGATCGAGCCCGTTGCCTGGGCGGGAGCGGAGGATGGCTATCTCAGCGAGATCCGTCTGAGTTGGGACGAGGATTGTCCCACCGGCAGAGGCCCCGGTGGACGCACGATCCGCAGCGGAGAGGCGGCGGTCTGCCGCGATGTGGAATCCGACTCCGCCTTCCTGGCTTGGCTCCCCCAGGCAAGGAAGCGGGGTTACCGGGGCGTGATCTGCCTGCCGCTTCGCGATGGCGAGCGGGTCTTCGGCATGCTCGGCCTGTATTCGCAGGAGGTCACCAATGTCGGCGATGACGAGGTGAAGCTGCTCCAGGAACTCGCGGACGATCTCGCCTTTGGCATCGGAACCCTCCGCGCGCGGGAGGAACGCCGCCGGACCGAGGAGGTCGTGCTGAGGGTGGCACAGGCGGTATCCAGCGGCACCGGCTCGGAATTCTTCGATCTCCTGACCCTGAACATGGTGGAGGCCCTGGGGGCTCACGGGGGGCTCGTCGGGCGGCTCAACCAGGCCGAGTTGTCCATCACCACCTTGTCTTTCGTCCTGGAAGGGAAGGTCCAGGAAAACGTGACCTACGGACTCCGCGGCACGCCCTGCGAAAATGTCAGCGAGGGCAAGGTCTGCATCTTCGATCAGGGCGTGCAGGAGATCTTCCCGGAAGATCACTTGCTGGTCGTCTACGGCATCGAATCCTACGCCGGCATCCCGCTTCTCCATCGCGATGGCACCGTGGCCGGTATCATGGTGGTGTTCTTCTCGAAGCCGCTGGAAGAGACCTCCCTGGTGCAGTCCACGCTCCAGATCTTCGCGGCTCGCGCCGCCGCCGAGCTCGACCGCCAGCAGGCGGACGAACAGATCCGCGAACAAGCTTCGCTGCTCGACCGCGCCCGGGATGCCATTCTCGTCCTGGATCTGGATCACCGGATCCGCTATTGGAACAAGAGCGCCGAACGCCTCTACGGCTGGACCGCGGAGGAGGCGATTGGCCGCTCCGCGGAGGAACTGATGTACCGCGATCCCACCGCTTACCGGGAAGCGTCCGAAACCGTCGTCGCCACCGGCGAGTGGACCGGCGAACTCGAGCAGGTCAGCCGTGATGGCAAACTGCTGGTCATCGAAGGCCGCTGGACGCTTCTCCGCGGTTCCGCGGACAAGTCGCCCAGCATCCTCGCCATCAACACCGACATCACCGAGCACAAGAAGCTCGAGCAACAGTTCCTCCGCGCCCAGCGGCTCGAGAGCATCGGCACCCTCGCCGGAGGCATCGCGCACGATCTCAACAACGTGCTCTCCCCGATCAGCATGTCGATCGAGCTCCTCAAAAGCGATGTCCAGGGCGAGCGCGGAAGGGAATTGCTGGCGACCCTCGAGGCCAGCGCGCGCCGCGGTGCGGAAATGGTCAACCAGGTGCTCTCGTTCGCCCGCGGGATGGAAGGCCGCCGCGTCGAATTGCATGCACGGCGCCTCGTGGAAGATGTGGAGAAGATCGTGCGCGACACTTTTCCCAAGAATATCTCCTTCCGCAGCCACGTGCCGCGGACGCTCCGCACCGTGCACGGGGATCCCACACAACTCCACCAGGTCCTGCTCAATCTTTGCGTGAACGCCCGCGACGCGATGCCGGAGGGCGGCGAAATCTCGATCACGGCGGAAAATGTGCATCTCGACGAGCGCTTCGCCGCGACGGAGTCCGCGGTGAAGCCGGGACCCCACGTGCTGATCCGGGTGGAAGAC
>CBFGPU010000498.1:0-3117 GCA_965650715.1 uncultured Haloferula sp.
AAAATCGCGGTGCCGGTTTGGCCACCGATGACGACTTGCGCCTGGAGCGGGGCGGAAACAGTGGCCAGAGCCAGGAGGGCGGCGCGTGAGTACATGGCAGGAGAGAAAAGTTAAATCGGCACGACAAAGGAGTGGGTCGCTGGACCCGGGGTCAGGCTGCGACCGGACCGCAGCCACGAAATCGCGGGGCTTGCTCAGGAACCCTCGCCATCCAACGGCGCTCCGGCACCGGCACCGCGGCCGTCCTTCGGCTTCTGGCTCGGCTTCTTGCCGGGCTTGTTCGAGGCGCACTTGCCCGAGCAACAGTTGCACTGCTTCGGAATCGCCTGGCCGTAGAGTTCCTCCGGCTCCATGCGGGCGAGCTTGATCGAGGCTTCGAGATCATCCGCATGTTTCTTCGCCGCGGTGCTGTCGCCGGCTTCGGTGGCACGCTGGACCAGCAGCTTCTGCTCCTGGCGCGCGGCTTCGATTTCCGGCTCCCATTCGCTGTCGGGCAGGCCTTCCAGCTTCATGAGGTAGGTCATGTAAAAACGGGAACTAGCCAGCGTGGCCAGGGTTTCGTCGCGCAGCCCGGCGTGGGCGTTCGGGTCTTGGGCGAGTTCGTCGGCGAGCGCGGCCAGTTCCTCGCGTGCTTTGGGAAGCTGGGAGGTTTCCATGCGTGCCTTGGCCAGCTCCAAGCGGATCCGGCGGGCTTCGGCCACCTTGTCCTTCGGCAGTTTGGCCAGGGTGTTTTCGTAGCCGTCGATGGCCCCGGCGAGGTCGCCGGCGGAAGCCTTCGCCTTCGCCCCGTCAAGGAGCGCGGCGGTGTCATCGAGCACCATCTGCTCTTGGCCGGGACCGTAATGGTAGGCCAGCAGGCCGACCGGGACCAGGCACCACAAGGTGAGCACGAGAATTTTCATGGCGGTAGATTAAGTCGGAAGTTGTACAGATTTGTCAGGGAATGGAAGCGGTGAGTTGTGGGGAGCGGGAAATCTTTGTAACGGCTGCCTTCTTCGGGCCGGGCTGCCAGCGCGAGCCGGCGAAATGCAGCAGGACGGGCAGGCCGGCGAGCAGGGATGCCCCCAATGCGGTCAAAAGCATCGCGAGTTCGCGCTGGCCGGGCAGCCGGGCGTTGCCGTCCACGGCCAGCGTCCCGAGCCGCTGGAGCATCGCAGTGGGCACCAGCCTGGCATTGCCATCATGATACTCGCCGCCGAGGCGTGTTGCAATCTGGCGTAGCGTCGAGCCGTCCTGACGCGAGTGGTGGCCGTCGATGAAGGTGCCTTTCAGCGGATCGCCGACCCCGGCGACCAGCACGCCGCCGACGGACGGGGGCATCTTCGGCATTCCGGCCGCGGGCACCGAGTCGCCATCGCTGATCAAGACCAGCGTGGCGGATCCGCGGGGCCAGTCCTTGGCGATGTCCGCGGCTTCGGCGAGGCCGTCGAGCAGCTTGGTTTTCCCGGGCTCGAAGGCGTAGCTCATCATCAGATTGTCCATGATGTTGTGGATGATCTCCAGATCCCGGGTTTCCTCCACGACCGGCTTCGCGCCGTTGTAAACCGCGACCACCGTGGTGTGGAGTTTGTCGTGGGCGGTGCGGGCGATGATCGACTCGAGGATCGCGCGGGCACGGTCCATGCGGCTTTCCTTGCCGCCCGGTCCGGCATCGCGCAGGCGCATGCTGGGAGAGACATCGAGCACCAGCAGGAGGTGCTGGCGTTCCTTCGATTCGACCTCCTTGACCGTCGAACGATGCGCGACCGGCTCCAGGAGCAGCAGGGTGGCCGCCCCCCAAACGAGCATCGCCAGGGCGATCACCCGGACGAAAGGAGCCGCCCGTCCCGCGAGCCCGGGTTTCTTGCCGGGGCCGAAAGCAAGAGCCGCCACGCTCCGCACCCGGCCCGCGTGGATCCACTCCGCGCCCGTGGCAAGCACGAGTGCGGCAAGAGCCAGCAGCAGGGGGGTGGTCACCATGGTGTGTGGCGCAGTCCGAAAAGGGTGAGCAGGTAGAGTCCTCCGATCGTCAGGCCGGCGAGGGCGAAGGGCTCGAAGAAATCGATGGGGTCGGGCGTGACCCGCTTGAGCGGCGCCTTCTGCATTTCATCGATCTTCGCGAAGATCGCTTTCAGCGCGGCCGGATCGCCCGCATTGAAAACCTCCCCGCCGGTGATCGAAGCGATCACGCCCACCGAGTCGGGCGCTCCACCTTCCGCCACGTGCACGTCGTAGACCTTGATGCCATTCGCTTTCAGGCTGTTCGCGATCTCCACGTCCTTGCCGTCGCCGAGGTCGTAGCTTTCGCCATCGGTGAAGAGCACGATCATGCGATCGCCCGCGGCGCTGTAGAGCATGGTTTTCTCGGCCTCGCGCAGAGCCATGCCGATCATGGTGCCGCCGCCGATGTGATACAGCTTCTCCGGCCGCAGGAAGGGCGGCGCGCACTTGAAGGCGGAGACATCGTTGGTCAGGGGGACCCAGTTGAGAACGCTGCTGCCGAAAACCATCAGGCCGAAGGCGTCGCCCTTGCGGAAGGAGATGAAGTCGTTCACCGCGGTCATCGCGCCGTCGTAGCGGGTGGTCGATCCGAAGGGTGCCATCATCGAGCCCGAGACATCGAGGCAGAAGAGGATGTTCGTCATCTCCCGCTCGCTCCGCGGTTGCTCGAAGCGTCTTGGTCCTGCGAGGATCGCGACGGCGACGGCGAGCAGCAAGACCGGCAGGAGGTTGGACGTGCGCAGCATGAAGCCGATCAAGCGCGCGCGCCGCAGCGGCTGATGGTCGAAAGGCAAGGGGACGCGCCGCCCGCCGCGTTTCCACAGGAAGACCGCGAGCCCCAGCGGAAGCAGGAGCAAGGCGAGCAGCCATGGATGGGCGAAGGTCATCGAGGGAAAGAAGGGTGCCGAGTGAGCACCGGGACTAGTTTGCTAGTTTCAAGTGTTCAGTTTTCAGCAAAGGAGAGAGGAGCGAAGGGGCAGATCGACAGTTTTCCGGTATCAATCGATGTGCTGCGTTGCGATGGTGGCGGCTCTACATTTGCGCAAGAGAGCCGGATCCAACTCCCAGATGCCTCGCTGCCCTTTGCAGGGAATTGGCTTGGCGAATATGCGTGGATTCTCAAGGACATAGCCGAAA
>CBFGPU010000499.1:0-3116 GCA_965650715.1 uncultured Haloferula sp.
CTTCTCGACCACGGCCTTCAACTCGTCCACGTCCACGGTGAAGTCGTCCACATCCGGCCTGGCCTCGAAGGTCTTCAGCCAAGCCTCGGCTTCGGCGGGATTCTTCCGCGCGAGCGTGTAGAGCATCATCGGGAGGATCTCGGAGAAGTTCTCGTCCTCTTCGACCGCGGCCTTCTCCACGGTCTCTTCCAGAACGGCGGCACCGCGCAACTCGATGTCGCGGCCCACGAGTGGCAACATCAGCAGGGCGTTGAAGATTTCCCCTTCGGTGGTGGTCTCCTCCGTGTTCACCAGCAACTCCCGGAGCTCGGCAAGATCCGCGGCATCGGCGCGGCTGAGGGCGGCCAAAATATCGCTGAGTTCGCCGAGGTCGGTGTGGAGCACCTCGCGTTCATCGCCATTCGCCAAAACGAGCGACGGCTTGTTCCATGTGGCCAAGATCTCGCGCAAGGACTCGGCGAGACGCTTCTGGCCACCAGGGGAATTGGTTCGGCGCTCCGATTTCGATCCTGCCATACCGCGGCTTCGCGAGCCCTCCTCGTCGTCCCGGCGGTCCGCACCCGTGGGGTTGACGGCATGCTTTGCGGACTCCGTGGCGGCTTGCGAACCTTTCGCTTTCCCGGACAACCTGCCGCCGAGAAATCCGATGGCGGCAAAGACGAGGCAGAGGACGGGCGCGACAGGAAGCTTCACGGCGTGGATTCTCAGCCACTCCCGTCGTGCCGTCCACGACGAAGATCTTCGCCCCCTCCAGATCACCGAGGACGGACCTGTGGAGACCTTGAAGGTCGCCTGCAACGGGGCTTGAGGCGGAGGCCTGCCGGATCCGGATGCTCAAGGCCCCGGCACCTTTCGGGACCGGGGCCTTTCCGGGTTTTGCGGGAGGTAAACCTTACTTCGAAAGCAGGTGGACGAGCGCGAGGAGCAGCGGCAGGAGCGCCGCCGCCAAGAGGGTGATTTCGACACCATATCGCCGCGCATGTTGGCACACGGACTCGTATCGTTTGGACATCGGAGGGCTTGCCGGCGGGTAGCTAACCAGCAGTACGGTTGATAGATTTCCGCCCGGGAATGCGCAAGCCAAGAGATATCAATCTCTCCGCGTTTCTCCGCCTCCCGGAGATCACTGTTCAAAAGCTCTGATTCAACTTCCTTCGCGAAAATGGACAATCAGCCCCGTACCCCTCTCCCGGCCGTGGATGCGGCGGAAACCGCTCCCCGCCCTAGGTGGCGGGGAACACCCCCTCCCTGCGTTCCGGGTCGATCAGCGCGTCGGTCCCGGCCCGGAGCCGGCGCGCCTCCACCGCCGCCTGCTGGGCGACGGCTTCCCGCTCGTGCGCGGAAAAATCGATGCCCGACCACTCCGGGACCCAAGGCAACAGTTCGGCCGCCATCAGCCAGAGAAGACGCTTGCCCTTGATGCCCAGCGCCAGCATCTCCATCGCTTCGAATCTTCCCAGTTCCCCCGGCTCCAGTCCTTCCCACCGGAGCTTCAGGCGGCTGGCCTTTGCCGTGAGGCCGCCCGCCGCCTGGAGAAGGGCGCTCCCGTTGTGGCCGAGCAGGGAGATCATTTCGTTAAGGAGCGCGCGGTCGTTTTCCACCTTCGTTCCGAGTTCGGTGAAAAAGCGTTGGTCCTCCGGATCCCCCGGGGTTTTCGCGAGGCTTTGGATGAGATCGACAGCGCCGGCCGCTCCCGCGAGATGATCGTTCAGATAGCGTAACAAGTCCGAGTCCATGGCATGGGTTTCCTATGGTGAATAGGTGATGTTCAGCGGTCCTTGAAAATCATCCCGGCCATCAGGATCAGGGCTCCCACGGCGGCGATCACGAAGAAGATTATCGCCAGGCCGGGATAGCCGTAGATCCGGAAGCCGGTCTCGACCCGTGCAAGCATCGAGCTGCCGACAATCAAAGCAGCGAGGATCAGGCCCATGGTGATCCGGTTGGCGACTTTCTGAAGACCGAGGATCAAGGCCTTCTCGTCGATCGAATCGACGCGTACCTTGAGCTTGTTGTCCGCGAGCATGTCGAGAATGCGGTTCATGCGCAGCGGAAGCTGCCCCATGAACAGTTTGATCTCGGTAAGCATCCCCATGACATTGGCGGAGGTCAGGGTCTCCTTCACGCGAGCGCGGCTGATCTCGCCGAGGTTGTCGCGGATCGCCTCCTGCGGATCGAAGCCCGGACTCAGGGTGGCACCCACCCGGTCGAGGTTCATCAAGGCCTTCCCGATCATGCTCATCTCCGGAGGGATTCTCAGGCCGGCTTCGGCGCAAGCCCTGCTGACCTGCAGCACCACGCTGCCCATGTCGATGTCGGCAAGCTCGCGCGATTTGGCCGAGCCCACGATTTCCTCGACAGCGTTGATGAAGCCCGCACGGTCGATCTCCTCGCCTTTCGGTTCGGCGATGCCGAGCGCGGCTTCCGCGGTCTGGATGCCGTTGCCCTCGCTGATGCCCGCCAGCAGGTGTACCAATTGATCGCGCATCCTCTGGTTGACCCTGCCGGTCATCCCCAGATCGAGGATCGCGATCTTGCGATCATGCGTCAGCAGCAGGTTCCCCGGATGCGGATCGGCATGGAAGAACCCGTCGACGAGGATCTGCTTGAGGTAGGCCTGGAACAACTGTTTCGCGAGAATGTCGCCATCCAGATCCGTCCGCACAGCCCCGGAGAGCGTGGTAATCTTCGCCCCGGGGATGTAGTCCATCGTCAGCACCCGCGCGCTCGAGTAGTCGCTCACCTCCTCCGTGATTTTCAGCAGGTCGAAGCCGCGGAGATTGTCGCGGAGTTCGCCGAGATTCGCCGCCTCCATATGGTAGTCCAGCTCCCTCAGGATACTCTTGCGGAAGTGGTCCACGATCCGTCCCGTTTCATATTTCCGCCCCAGGTCGCTATGCTCGTCGAGGAACTCGGCGATCGCCTCCAGGCTGTCCAGGTCGTCGGCGATCTGCTGCCGGATCCCCGGGCGCTGCACCTTGATCGCCACCGGCCGTCCGCCACGCAGGGTCGCCGGATGCACCTGGCCGAGCGCGGCCGCCGCCAAGGGCTTCCGCTCGAAATGCTCGAAGGCCTTCGAGATCCGGACGCCGAGGTCCTCTTGGATTACCTTCTCG
>CBFGPU010000500.1:0-3107 GCA_965650715.1 uncultured Haloferula sp.
GCCCCGGCTCATGCGTTTGCCCGCCCTTTGCCTTGCCCTCCAGCTTCCGGTTCTCCCGCCTTTGGCCGCGAATCCGGTCATCACCGAGTTCATGGCCAGCAACCAGGCCACGGCAGCCGATGAGGACGGCGACTTCTCGGACTGGATCGAAATCCACAATCCGACCTCCGCACCCCTCTCGCTGAACCAGTGGTGTCTCACCGATTCCGCCACCAACCTCGTGAAGTGGCGCTTCCCGAATGTCACCCTCGCCCCCGGCGAGTTCCGGATCATCTGGGCCTCCGGCGAAAACCGCCGGAACACCACCGCCCCGCTGCACACGAATTTCTCGCTGTCCGCCGGTGGTGAATACCTCGCCCTCGTGCGCCCGGATGGCATCACCGTGGAACAGGACTTCGGTCCGGAGTATCCCGCACAGGCCGGCGATGAATCCTACGGCCCGCTTTTCAACCGCACGGTCCTGGTCGCTCCGGGGGCGAGTACCCGCTACCGCGCGCCTGCCAGTGCCGCCGATCCCGGCGCGAGTTGGAACCTGCCCGCTTTCGCCGATGGCTCATGGAGCCAAGGGCCGACCGGCTTCGGCCACGGCATCACCGTGCCCGGCATCACCGTGCGCCAGGTCTTCAGGAACAGTAGCCAGGGCACCGTCGACACCTTGGCGGAATCGGATGCCCTGCTCGCGCTCCCGCCCGGGGATCCGGCCATCGTCTCCGATACCACGATCACCGATTCGATGGTGAACTATTT
Source organism: uncultured Haloferula sp. (assembly GCA_965650715.1). Classification (GTDB taxonomy): domain Bacteria; phylum Verrucomicrobiota; class Verrucomicrobiia; order Verrucomicrobiales; family Akkermansiaceae; genus Haloferula. The sequence goes on from CBFGPU010000500.1 coordinate 748, forward strand.
GGGCGACGGCAGCGAGGGTCGCTTCACGGGGAATTCTTCCCCGCCCGGCGGCTCCGGGGAGAACTACGTGATCAAGGCCACCGGCTGGGTCGAGATCACCACCGCAGGCGTCTATACCTTCGGCACGAATTCGGACGACGGCGTGCGCCTCAAGATCGACGGGGTGACGATCATCAATGACGATACCTCCCACGGGCCGCTCGATTTCTTCGGCACCCGCAACCTGAGTGTCGGCCTCCACACATTCGAAGTGGTGATGTTCCAAGGGAACGGGGGGAATTGCCTCGAGTTCTTCGCCGCGCAGGGCTCGTACAGCTCTTGGGATGCGAATGCCTTCCGCCTTGTCGGGGACACGGCGAACGGGGGGCTGCCCGCCACCACCCTGCAAGCCGGTTCCAGCGGCCTCGTCGCCACCAATTCGCAGGCGCTGCTCACCGGCAAGCAGGGTGCCTACTTCCGCACGGCGTTCAGCTCCACCGGTCCCGGCACCGCCACCGCGCTTTCGCTCGTCACCCGGCACAACGACGGTTTCGCCGCATGGCTCAATGGAACCAAGGTCGCCTCGCACAACGTCCCGGCCAATCCCGCCTACAACTCCACCGCGAACTCCGCCCGCAGCAATTCCGAGAGCCTGCGCCCGATGGGCTTCAACCTGACGGAGCATCTCCCCCTGCTCGCGAACGGCTCGAACCTTCTCGCCATCCACGGCATGAAGAACACCGGGGCGGACACGACCTTCCTCCTCTTGCCGGAGCTGATTGCCGGATCGCTCGATACCGTCACGCCGCCCGCCTTTTACGGCGCGGGCGCGGCCACTCCCGGATGGATCAATGGCACCCCCAGCTCGCTTGGCAAGGTGGCGGACACCGCCTTCAGCATCGACCGCGGCTATTTCACCTCGCCGATCCAGCTTGCGATCACCACCGCCACCCCGGGTGCCACCATCCGCTACACCACCGACGGCTCGACCCCTTCGGACACGAACGGGCTGATCTACAGCGGCCCCCTCACCCTCTCCACCACCACCACCATCCGCGCCCGCGCGGTGAAGCCCGGCTGGGAGCCCACGGATGTCGATACCCAGACCTATCTTTTCCTCAACGATGTCATCACCCAGTCCGCTGCGCCCGCCGGCTGGCCTGCTTCCAGCGGTACCGGACAGGTCCTCGATTACGGCATGGACCCTGACATCGTGAACAGCCCGGACGTCGAGATCGGCAGCCCCGGCCGCGTGAAGTCCGCGCTCACCGCCCTGCCCGCCGTTTCCATCGTCACCGACCTGCCGAATCTCTTCAACATCGGCGGTTCGCAGGGGATCTACGCGAACCCCTACAACCGCGGCTTTGCCTGGGAACGCCCCGCTTCCATCGAATGGATCAATCCGCCCGATGCCCAGAATCCGAACGGCACCGGCGAATTCCAGATCAACGCCGGCATCCGCATCCGCGGCGGCTTCTCGCGCTCCACCGACAATCCCAAGCATTCCTTCCGCGTCTTTTTCCGCGAGGATTACGGCGCCTCCAAGCTGCTCTACCCGCTCTTCGGCCGCCGTGGCGCGCAGGAGTTCGACAAGATCGACTTCCGCACCGCGCAGAACTACTCGTGGTCCTTCGGCGGCGACACGCGGAACACCTTCCTGCGCGAGGAGTCCGCCCGCCAGGCCCAGCTCGACATGGGCCAGCCGGGCTCCCGCGTCCGCTACTTCCATCTTTATCTCAATGGCCAATATTGGGGTCTATATGATCTCGATGAACGCACCGAAGCCGATTTCGCCGAAACCTACTTCGGGGGCCAAAAAGAAGAGTACGACGTGGTCAAGGCCGAGCAGGAAGCGGACTACACCATCGGCGTGACCGATGGCACCCTCGCCGCCTGGCAGGACCTCTGGAACAAGGGCAAGACCCACCGCGCCTCACCCACGAACGCGAACTACTTCCGCATGATGGGCCGCGCCGCCGACGGCGTGACACCGACGGCGGATCCCGTGCTTCTCGATCCCGACAACCTGATCGACTATCTCCTCGCGACTTTCTGGACCGGCAATCTCGACGGCACCACGTCCGCCTTCCTCGGCAACTACCGCGCGAACAACTGGTTCGGCAGCCGGCGCCGGGAAAACAACCCGGGGCAGGGCTTCCGTTTCTTCGTCCACGATTTCGAACACAGTTGCCTCGAGTTGAACGAGGACCGCACCGGGCCCTTCAGCTTCCCCTCGGAAGAAGCGAGCTTCACACGCTCGAACCCGATGTTCCTCCACCAGGACCTTCTGGGAAATGCCGAGTACCGCATGCGCTGGGCGGACCGTATTCAGAAGCACATGTTCAACGGCGGCGCGCTGGTGCCTTCCGCGTGGTCGAACC
>CBFGPU010000501.1:0-3103 GCA_965650715.1 uncultured Haloferula sp.
GGTCCCGACCCTCGCATCAACCTTCTTGTCGCCGATGCCTGTGCGCCCGGTCCATGGGCGGATGGCTCGCACGATGCCGCCGCCTGCATCATGGCCGTCCACGACGTTCCCGATCTTCCCGCCATGGCCCGCCAAACCGCCGCCGCCCTCAAGCCCGGCGGGCGCTTCGTCGCGGTCTTCATGCACCCCTGCTTCCGCATCCCGCAACAGGCGCATTGGGGCTGGGACGAAGGCCGGAAACTCCAATACCGCCGTGTGGACCGCTACGGCGTCCCCCAGGAAATCCCCATCGTCACCCACCCCGGCCAAGGGGGAGGGGAGACCACCACCTTCTACCACCGCCCCGTCGGCCAAGTCCTCACCGCCTTCGGCCAAGCCGGCCTCGCCGTCACCGTCTGCGAGGAACTCTTCAGCCACCGCCGTTCCCAGCCGGGACCCCGGGCGAAGGGTGAGAACCGGGCCGTGCAGGAGTTTCCGGTCTTCATGGCGATCAGGGCGGTGAGAAGTCATTAGGCATTGGTCATGCGGCTGTTCCCAATGACGATGGACCAATGACCATTGACCGGTGACGGCGCCCCCTTTGTCCGAAATCCACGGGAACGGCAGCCGTCCCGGTCCAATCCCACCCCCGCCATTGACGCAGTCCCCGCCTCCCCCTAGCTTCCGCCCGAAATGAGCGGCTGCCACGGTCCCCAGATGAAGATGGATCCTGCCCTTCACCAGGACAAGAAGCCGTCATGGATCAAGGTCCGGCTGCCGAACAACCCGGTGTTCTGGTCCACCAAGTCCCTGATCACCGACCTCAAGTTGGTCACCGTCTGCGAGGAAGCCCAGTGCCCGAACCGCTGGGAATGCTGGGGCCAAGGCACCGCCACCTTCATGATCGCGGGCGAGAAATGCACCCGCGCCTGCGGCTTCTGCGCCGTGAAAACCGCCAAGCCCGACGCCCTCGAAGCCGACGAACCGGTCCGCGTGGCCGAGGCCACCCGCCGCATGAAACTCCGCCACGTCGTCATCACCGCCGTGGCCCGCGACGATCTCCGCGATGGCGGCGCGGAGCATTTCCAGCAGACCATCGAGGCGGTCCGCGCCGTGAATCCCGGCATCGTGATCGAGGTCCTCGTCCCCGATTTCAACGACCGCGACTGGGCCCTGCAGATGGTGATGGATGCCCGTCCGCACATCTTCAACCACAACCTCGAAACGGTCGAACGCCTCACCCCGCTCGTCCGTTCCCGCGCCAAGTATGCCCGCAGCCTCGCGGTGCTGAAGAAGGCGAAGGCCATGGTCAACGGCAAGGTCGCCACCAAGAGCGGTATCATGCTCGGCCTTGGCGAGAAGCGCGACGAGATCCTCCGCGCAATGGATGACCTCCTGGCCGCGGATGTCACCGTGCTCACCATGGGTCAGTACCTCCGCCCGACCCCGCGGCACCTGCCCGTCGTCGAATACATCGAGCCCGCCGTCTTCGACGAACTCAAGCAGATCGCCCTCGACAAAGGCTTCCGTCATGTCGCCAGCGGCCCGCTCGTCCGCAGTTCCTACCACGCTGCCGACTTCCGTCCCGAACTCGACATCATGGACGAGATCGAAAAAACCGCGTCAGTCCGCGGCCTCGACCTCCAGCCCGAGGACCTGCCGATCCCCGCCGCCCGCCCGGCTCTCGTGCGAGCGTCCGTAGCTTGAGAAACCGCCGGCTTTTCCCCTCCTGGAGCCGCAGTCTCTTCCGGAGCAGTCGCTGCACACATTCGAAGTGCGGCGAGCATCTCCGCTTTTGGAGCGGTATTCCCGCCCTCGCGTAGGACCTCATGCGTCGATCCTCAAGGCCGCCGCCCTTGATGCCGGAAGAGCGACACCCTCTTGGAGCGCCGCTCTTCACTTCAAAAGGACCTTAGACGGGTGCCGCTCAATTCGCCTGCTTGTAGATCAGGTCGCTCAGCTCCTCGCTGGTCTTGCGAGGGTCCGGGTAGCCGTGCAGCGCGCTATTCCGATACATCGCGCTCGCCACTTCCTTGCCCGAGCGGTTGTCGACCACCGAGACGTCCAGCGTGCGGAGATACATCGTCATGTCCCAGTGCCAACGGTCGACGAAGGTCACGTAGACATCGGCCGAGGCTGGCTTGCCTGCCAGGCTTCCAGTCTGCGCGCTTACACCGCGGCGGGAGAAGCCGCCCTTCAGGAAAAGCTCCACATCGCGGCTGGAATCGCCCGGCTTCACCACGTAGGCGGAGCGGGCGCTCTTGATCACGGCAGGGTTGATCACGGTGGCTTTCTTCGTTTCCGCACACGAGGCGGCGAGGAAAGCGGCGGAAAGGCCGGTCAAGGTTCGGGTAAGCAAGTTCATGAGATGGGGATATATGGAGAGAAATGTCAGCGCAGCTTCTGTTGGGCTACGATGCCCTCTGCGGAGTCCGGATGATTCTTTGCAAGCGCGGTGTAGTAGCCGCGGGCCATAGCCTTGTCGCCCTTCGCCTCGTAAGTGCGGGCCTTCAACAGCATGGCCTCGGTATTGCCCTCGTCGGCGAGGGTAAGCTGGCGGAGCGCCTTGTCGTAGTCGCCTTTGTCATAGTATTTCTGGGCGCTGATGATGGCTCCCTTCTTGACCATCCCGCCGCAGGAGGCGAGCAGGGGCAGGAGGCTTGTTGCGATAAGGGGAAGGAGATATGTCGGCCGCATGTCGGGAATCGGTTAGACGGGTGCGCTGCACCCTGCAACCTTAAACGCGGCGAAGCTCCGTATGTCAGGCCATCGGAAACGGTGAATGCGGCTACCTTCCCCGTGGCCCCGCCATCTTCGCCCCTACGCGATCCCGCGTCTTGACCTGAAACTTAAGAAAGGTTAATGGATGCCGGTTCACAGGCACCTCCCCGTAGCCGTCATGAAATTCACCCCCACGCTTGCGGCCTCATATCTCCTCGCTCTCGCCGGATCGGCAGGCGCGCAGGTGATCAATATCGACTTCGACGAGTCGGCAAACACCCGGGTCTACCAAGGACTGGCCGCCGCCGGCGACCCGAACGGCTCCGCCGCGATCTGGAACCGCCTCACCGGCAGCGGCACCACCACCGTCAGCGGCACGGATCTCTTGGACTCCGACGGTGAA
>CBFGPU010000502.1:0-3098 GCA_965650715.1 uncultured Haloferula sp.
TGCGGCTCTTCCTCGACGGGGGCGGGCGGGACGGCGGGGCCGCCCTCGCCAAGGATCGCACCCAGGGGGTTGTCCTTCAGCTCGTCGGGCATCTCGACCTTGCCGGTATCCGGCGCGCCGGGGGTGCCGGGTGCGCCGGGGGCGGGGGCCGGTGCGGGCGGCGGGGCCTCGATCTCGGCGGGCATCTTGAAATGGACGAGGCGCAGGTGCTTGGCGGCGTTGTCCGCGAAGGGGCTGAGGGCGAATTGGTCGCGGGCGCGCTTGTAGTCCTGCTCGGCCTCCTCCAGCTTGCCGGCCTTCTTGGCGATATCGCCCAGGTGGATGAGAGCGTAGGGGGCGAGGAACTTGCTGCCGGAGCCATCGGCGAGGTCGCGGAAGAGCGGTTCGGCATCGCCGTCCTTGCCCTGCTGGCGCAGGCGGGTGGCGAGGCTGGCCTTCGCGGAAGGAAGGGCGGGGTGCTCGGGATTCGCGGCGATGAAGGCGCGGAGGGTCTCGATCGAGCCGTCCTGATCGCCATCCGCCCACTGCTTGTCGGCCAGGAGGACCTGGGCGCTGCCTGCCGCCGGGCTATCGGGGTGATTCTTCGTAACCGATTGGAGATCCGCGATCGTCTCCGCCTTGGAAAGATCCATCCCGGCGGCCTCCGCGGCAGCCTGCTTCATGCCGCGGTAAACGATGACGCCCCCGCCGGCGAGGGCGAGGAGGATCGCCGCGACGACCAAGCCCTTCTGGTTCCGGTCGAGGAAGGCCTCGAAGGCGGAGGGCCCGTGGGAAATTTCAGCCAGCGGGCGGGGCGTGTCGTGGGAATCTTCAGCCATGTGGGAACCGAGGTCGGGCAGGGATTAAGGAGCCGGGAGGGGGGCGTGCCAAGTGAGAAGTGCGGGCGGAAGGAAGTGCCAGGTGAGAAGTTCCAAGTGCCAAGAGAAGAAGAAGGAAGAACGGCTGGGGGCGTTGGTCAATGGGGAGGGGAAATCACCCATCATCAATCTTCCAATCATCAATCGGAGTGCGGCTGCGCCGGGGGAGGGAAAGGAGAGCGGAACCACGGAATACGCGGAAGGAGGGGTCCGGGGCGGATGGAGCTTGGAACTTCTGCCTTTTTGGCACTTGGGACTTCTCACTTGGAACTCCGGGCCCGTAGGGTGCGCGGCACATGGCCGTGGCTTTGTATGTCATCGCGGGAGAATTGAGCGGCGATGCCCACGGGGCGGGGATGTTGCGGGCGCTGCGGGGGATGCATCCCGAACTGGAGATCCACGGGGCGGGCGGTCCGGAGATGCGCGAGGTGGCAGGGCCGGGGCTGCGGGACTGGGTGGAGGAGGCGGCGGTGATGGGACTGTGGGAAGTGCTGAAGCGCTACGGCTGGTTCAAGCAGCGCTTCGCGGAGATGCTCGCCGAGGTGAAGGCGCTGCGGCCGAAGCTGCTGGTGCTGATCGATTACCCGGGCTTCAACCTGCGCTTCGCGGAGGCGGTGAAGACGGCGCTGCCGGAGACGAAGATCATTTACTACATCAGCCCGCAGGTGTGGGCTTGGAACAAGGGGCGGCTGCCGAAGATGGCTCGGCTCCTCGACGAGATGCTGTGCCTGTTTCCCTTCGAGAAGCCGATCTTCGAGGGTGCGGGGCTGCCGACGACCTTCGTGGGGCATCCGCTGGTGGACGAGTTGGAGGAAGAGCGCGAGGGAGAGCCGCGCGAGGACGATCTGGTGGCGCTGCTGCCGGGGAGCCGGGAGCGGGAGGTTTCGCGGCTTTTCCCGATGATGCTGGATGCGGCGCGGCGGCTGGCGATGAGGCGTCCGGCAACGCGATTCGAGGCCTGCGGCGCTTCGGCGAGACTTACCGGGAAGATGCGGGAGATGGTGGCGGAGGCGGGGATGCAGGAGCAGGTGACGGTCCACGAGGGCCGGGCGCACGAGCTCATGCAGCGGGCGGAGTGCGGGGTGGTGGCGAGCGGCACGGCAACGCTGGAGGCGGCATATTTCGGGCTGCCTTACTGCCTCGTGTACAAAGTGGCTTGGCCGACCTACCTGGTGGCGCGGGCGGTGGTGAAGATCGAGCACATCGGGCTGATCAATATCCTGGCGGGGAAGAAGGTGGTGGAGGAATTCATCCAGGGGGAGGCGGATCCGCTGCATGTGGAGCAGGCGCTGGGGCGTTTCCTGGACGACGCGGGGCACCGGGAGAACACACGGGAGAAGCTGCTGGCGACGGCATCGAAGCTGGGAGGTCCTGGGGCGCATTTGCGGGCGGCATCGGCGATTTCGAAGTGGGTGAGGTGAAAGGCCGAGCGCCAATCATTCATCCATCCGTCCCGTCGCCAAGGGTTCGTAGTCCCCCTTCAAAATCTCCGCGGTCGCCCTCCTCCCCCTTCCCCTGCAAACACTGAACCGCACCCAAGCCCCGCCCGCCGTTACCTCTTGCGCCACTATCTCCAGCTCCACCTGCTCGTCCTCCTGATCGCCTCCACCGCGATCCTTGGCGAACTCATCACCCTGTCCGCCCCGGGGCTCGTGGTATGGCGCACTCTCTTCGCCGCCCTCGGTGCCGTCCTCTGGGTCACCCTCGTCCGCCGCAAGTCCGTCTGGCCCGGCAAGCGCATGGCGGGTACCCTCTACGGCATCGGCCTCATCATCGGCGTTCACTGGGTCTGCTTCTTCGGAGCGATCAAACTCGCGAACGTCTCGATCAGCCTCGCCGGCATGGCGACCATCTCGCTCTTCACCGCCTTCACCGAGCCTCTGCTTGAGAAGCGCCGCGTCCGCCCTTTCGAAGTTCTGCTAGGTCTTCTCGTTCTCGCCGGGATCGGCCTCGTCGCCGGCTTCGAACGAGGGCGTCTCCTCGGTCTCGCCGTCGCCATGCTCGGTGCCTTCCTGGCCGCCATCTTCCCCGTCCTCAACCGCAAACTGGTCACCGCCGGCGGTGATCCGCTCACCATGGTCGCATGGGAAATGGTCGGCGCCTGCACCGCCGCCCTCGTGCTCTTCCCCTTCGTCAGCGAAGGCGAATCGCTGCTCGATTGGAAACGCCTCGACTGGCTCTGGATCCTCCTCCTCGCATGGGTCTGCACCGTCTTCGCACACGGATTCCACATCCGCCTGC
>CBFGPU010000503.1:0-3094 GCA_965650715.1 uncultured Haloferula sp.
GCTAAGCAGCCACGGTGCGAGATGGTCCGCCGTGGGAGCGAGGGAGGCGAGGATTCCGATGGCGATCCAATGGGAGCGGGGAGTGTGTCCGGAGATGGCGCGCTTGAAGAGCAGGCTGCCGAAGAAATACAGCATGGTCCCGCCGAGAACCGCGGCGGTGGTTTTGGCATCGCAATGGCCGGAGGGATGGCCCAGCACGAATTCGTCCGCGACCGCGGTGAGGATGATCCCGGCCACGAGGAAGAGATGGAGGTAGGTGTAGGCGAGGCGCGCGAGTTGCCCGGGATTCCTCGAACTCGAGATGGTGTGGGTCCCGAAGTCGGAGGCGGCATCGAAGTAGAGCCACCACATCGCGATGCTGCCGATGACGGTGGCGGCGAATGCCGCGAGGACCGGGCCCGACCAGACGAGATCGGCGAAGGTCGCGCCCGCCACGAGGATCGATTCGCCGAGGGCGATGATGATGAAGAGCCCGCAACGTTCCGCGATGTGGTGACCCGAGATGTCCCAGTCGGTGCTGACGGATTTCCCCAGGCCGGGGGTGTGGAAGCCGAGGGACGGCGAGGCGTATTCGATCGCCAGGGCGAGGCCCCAGCAGGCCATGCGGGCGGAGCCGGAGAGGCAGGCACCCGCGATCCAGAAGACACTGCCGAGCGCGAACCAGAACAGGATGCCTTGGAAGGTCCTCACCAAGCCCGGTTGGCCCTTCACCGCCCGGAGGACGAAGAGGGTGCGCCCGACTTGCATCGCCACGTAGGCCCCGGCGAAGGCGGGCCCGCGGCTGTCGAAGGCTTCCGGGATCGCCGCGGAGAGCACGAGGCCGACGATCATCATGGCGAAAAGCGCGATGCGGACGGGAAGCTTCTCCGGATCGAGCCAGTTGGTCACCCATGCGGTGAAGATCCAGACCCACCACACGGCTAGCAGCAGCATGCCGGTCTGGATCGCGCCGGTGGCGGAGAAGTCTCCGATCAGCGAGTGCGAGAGCTGCGTGATCGCGAAGACGAAGACCAGATCGAAGAAGAGTTCGACGAAGGCCACCTTGGAGGACTCATGCCCGGCCTTCGGTCTCAGGAGGTTTCCCGGCGAGATCATGGCTTGGGCTTCCAGACCGCGAACCGTTCGGTGACGAACAGTAGCAGCAGTCCGCCGATCACCGAGAGGTTTTTGAGGAAATGGAGGAATTGACCGTGCTGCTCGGGGGGCGAGAGGTTCCAGAAGGAATGCGATACGAAGGCATCGGCGAGCAGGAACACGGCCATCGCGAGGGCGAGGCAACCCGCGTGCCATCCGGCCATGAGGGCGAGCCCCGCGAGCAATTCAAGGGCGGAGAAAGTGATCCCCGCGCTGCCAACCGCGGTCCGCCCGTTCAGCCATCCCGCCGCCGTCATGAGGCGTTCGGCACCGAGGCCGACGAAGACACTGGCGATCAGGACGCGCGCCAGCACGCGAAGGGTCTTCGGGTTCATGGAGGGGAATGGTTGTCTTGCCTTACTCCATTGAAGCAAGACTCGCGCCCCGAATCAATGCGCGGGATGAGCGTTTGTTAGCCGCCGTGCTCTTCCCGCGATGGGGCGGGGTCGGTGGAGAGGCCCGCCTGTTGTTCCGGTTCCAGAAGCGGAAGGCGGCTGGATTCGACCCACGAGACGAGCAGCAGTCCGCCGATCACCGAGAGGTTCTTCAGGAAATGCAGCATCTGGTCGTGCTGGGCGTGGCCCTGGTATTTCCAGAAGGGGTGGGCGGCGAAGGCATCGACCGCGATGATCGCCGACATCAGGAACGCGAGGCGACCGGACTGCCAGCCGAACATGATCGCGAGCCCCGCCAGCATCTCGAAGACATGGAGGAGCATCCGAGGCACGCCGGGCAAGGCACGGCCCGGCAACACCTGCGCGGCTGCGAGCAGGTGTTCGGCACCGAAGCCGACAAAGACACTGGCGATCAGGAAGCGCGCCACGAGATACGTGACTTTGGGGCTTATCATGGAAGGGACGGAAAGAACCCAGTGTGCAGGCTTTTACGGGAGAGGCCAAGAAAGATATCAACTGCTGTTTGGGTGTTCAGTGTTCGCTTGATGCGATGTAGGGGATATCCCTACGTGAGGGTAAGGGTCGGGGCGGGATACGTATCAAGGAGCGCGCGTTTGCCATATCGTACCGCGCAGCCGCCTTGGACTGCTGCAGCCCTGCAGGCGCGTTCGTGAGAACGCGGGAGGGATTTGGGGTGTCTCTTCATCACCCGTGCTTCCGCGGTGTCACCACCGCGCCTACGGATGATCGGGTCGTCATGGGCTTTCGCCGCTGACGATAACCGAACGGAACTCCGCGGGGTCGTCATAACTTCCGAAGCCGGCCTTGCCGACGGGGAAGGCGGTGTCGTTTGCGGTCATGAAGGGCGTCGTCATGTTGTCTGCGTAAACGGCGATCGCGCCGGTGGCCGCATGCATGACACGGAGCGTCTGCCAGTTCGAGGTGAGTTTCACCGGCGGCGAAGCGGGCGTTTGCAAGGGCGTGGCGGTCGTGCCATTGACCTTCATGATCACGTTCTGTGTGGTGCCGTTCGAGGTGCCCGCGATATGAGCGTAGTAGAAGTGCGTCTCATCGACATAACCGAACACGAGCACGATGTCGCGCTGGGTGCTGCTTGAGGAACGCAGGGTCCGGGACTGCACCGTGAGCGTGGTGTTGCGCCAATCACCCGGCACCAGGGCATAGCCGCAGGGGCGGGCGACCATGCCGGAGACCTGGCCACCGGTCGAATTGAGAGTCAGCAGGCCATCGGTGTGCGTCCAGGTCGCGGAGCCGAGGAGGAAGAGTCCTTCCGGCAGGAATTCACCGCTGAAGTCGCTGCTCCACGTCGCGGGGTGGAACTCGCGGCGCGACAACTCCGCGGCTTGGAAGAAGCGCCGCGAATGGGCGATCGGCACGGTGACCTGGCCCCACGAGGTATCGCCTTCCATGATCGGGCCGAGTGGCTGCCACGAGCGGAGGTCGGAGGACTCGAAGAGCTGGAAGGCGCGGTTGAAGCGGGTGGGATACGAGAGCGTGAGCTCCGACCCGACGCGCTCCAGCGAGGTCGGTGTCCAATCGGGAGC
>CBFGPU010000504.1:0-3091 GCA_965650715.1 uncultured Haloferula sp.
GCATGGCCCAAGGACTGGCGCACGCCGGTGCTGAAGTGGTGCTGGTAGGCCGGATCCGCGAGAAGGCGGAGCGCAAGCTGGCGGAGATCGAGGAATTCGGCGGCAAGGGCTACTTCATGTCCGCGGACGTGACTTCCCGGGAGTCATTGCAAGAACTTGTGGACCAGGTGGTCGAGCGTTCAGGCCGGGTGGACATCCTGATCAACGGCGCGGGAATCAACGCCCCCACCCCTTTCCTCGAGATCGAGGAGGAGGAATTCCAGCGGATCATCGACACCAACCTGACGGCGGTGTTCCGGACCTGCCAGGTCTTCGGCAAGTATTTCATCAACGAGGGGATTCCCGCCTCGATCATCAACCTGGGGTCGATGTCCGGGCTGGTGCCACTGTCGCGGGTTTTCACCTACTCGGCGAGCAAGGCGGCGGTGCACAATTTGTCGAAGAACCTGGCCCGCGAGTGGGCAGAGTATTCGATCCGTGTGAACACGCTGGTCCCCGGATTCTTTCCGGCGGAGCAGAACCGCAAGGTGCTGGACGAGAGCCGGGTGCTGGACATCCTGCGCCAGACGCCGATGAGCCGCTTCGGCAGCCCGGACGACCTGATCGGCGCGACCCTGCTGCTGGCCTCGAACAAGGCAGGCGGCTTCATCACCGGCAGCGAGCTGGTGGTGGACGGCGGGTTCAACGCGATGAAGATCTGAAATCATCAGGAGTTCCTCCGAAAGGCCGAGCCGGTGCCGAAAGGGCCGGCTCGTTGCTTTAGGCCCCCGAAAGGCGGGATAGCGGCGGGTCTCCCGACTTCTCCACCGGGGTTGGCGTTGGGGGGAGCAATCCTGCAGGTGATCTCCTTCCCGGCGGTACAAAGCGGGGCAAAAAGCACCCGTCCGTGCCGCTTGCACAGTCGGGGTTCCGCGTGTATTGCGTGCGCCCCCGGGGGCGACTCCGGTGCCCTACCTGCCCAACACATGATCAAGTGGATCCTTCAGAAAATCGTCGGCTCGAAAAACCAGCGTGAAATCCGCCGGATCCGCCCGACCGTCGAACGCATCAGGGAAATCGAGGAAGCCCTGCAGCGGGAGCCCGAGGAGAAGCTGCGCGAGATGACCGCGAAGTGGCAGGATCACCTCTCGCGTTACCATGAACTGCAGGTGGCAACGAAGCCGCAGCTCGAGCGGATGGAGAAGGCTGGACTGGAAGAGGCGGCCGCTTATATGAACGGCCGCTTGCAGCGCCTGCGCGACGATTTCCCGAACCTGCCAGCGAAAGTGGACGCCACGCTCGAATCGATCGAGGCGGCGAAGGCGGCCTTCCACGAAATCGAGGGGGATTTCATCAAGCTACGGGCGAAGTATCTGGAGCAGATCCTGCCGGAGGCGGCGGCGGTGGTGAAGAACGGCGCGCGACGGATGTGCGGCTCGACCATCAGCGTGTGCGACCAGGAGATGAAGTGGGAAATGGTGCACTTCGACGTCCAGCTCGTGGGCGGGGTGGCGTTGCACCGCGGGATGATCGCGGAAATGATGACGGGCGAGGGCAAGACCCTCGTCGCCACGATCCCGACTTACCTGAACGCGCTGACCGGCTTGGGAGTGCACGTCATCACCGTGAACGACTACCTCGCCCGTCGCGACTCGGAGTGGATGGGTTCGCTTTACAAGTTCCTCGGCCTGACGGTCGGCTGTATCCAGAACCAGATGCCGCCGTGGGACCGCCGCCAGCACTACGCGTGCGACATCACCTACGGGACGAACTCGGAGTTCGGCTTCGACTACCTGCGCGACAACGGCATGGCTTCCACCCGCGACGAGCAGGTGCAGCGCGGCCACTACTTCGCGGTGATCGACGAAGTGGACTCGATCCTGATCGACGAGGCGCGGACGCCGCTGATCATTTCGGGGCCCTCTTCCGTATCGAGCCACCAGTTCGACAAGTACAAGCCGCTGGTCGAGCAGATCGTCCGCCAGCAGACGCTGCTGTGCAACGAACTGGTCGCGGAGGCGAAGAAGCACCAGGAGGCGGGCGACATGACGGCCGCGGGCCGCGCGCTCTTCAAGGTGAAGCTGGGCCAGCCGCGCAACCGGCAGCTCATGCGGATGATGGAGGAGCCCGAGATCCGGCGTCTGCTTGAGAAGACCGAGCTTTCCTTCTACCAAGATGCCCAGAAGAAGGAACTCTTCGAGCTGAAGGAAGAGCTGTTCTTCACCATCGATGAAAAGAGCCACGACTCCGACCTGATGGAGAAGGGCCGCCAGTTCCTTTCGCCGGATGATCCGGATTCCTTCACGTTGCCGGACATCGGGACGCTTTTCGCGGATATCGACGCGAACTTCCAGCTCACCGACGAAGCGCGGGCGGAAGCCAAGGAGAAGCTCCAGCAGAAGCTCGATTCGCAGGCGGAGAAGATGCACAATATCTCCCAGCTCCTGAAGGCCTACTGCGTCTATGAGAAGGACGTGCAGTACGTGGTGAAGGAAGACAAGGTGATCATCGTGGATGAAAACACCGGCCGCGAGATGCCCGGCCGCCGCTGGTCGGACGGGCTGCATCAGGCGGTGGAGACCAAGGAAGGCGTGGCGATCGAGAAGGAGACGCAGACCTTCGCGACGATCACGATCCAGAACTACTTCCGTCTCTACGAGAAGCTTGCGGGCATGACCGGCACGGCCGAAACGGAGGCCGCCGAGTTTTCCGACATCTACAAGCTGGACGTACTGCCGATCCCGACCAACCGGCCGAACCAGCGCAAGGATCTGAACGACCAGGTCTTCAAGACGCGCCGCGAGAAGTACAACGCGGTGATCAAAAAGATCGAGGAAGCGCACGCCAAAGGGCAGCCGGTACTGGTCGGAACTGCTTCGGTGGAAGCCTCCGAGACGGTCTCGCGGATGCTCAAGCGCAGCAAGATCCCCCACACGGTGCTGAACGCGAAGTATCACCGCCAGGAAGCGGAGATCGTCACGAAGGCCGGCCAGCGCGGCGCGGTGACGGTCTCGACGAACATGGCGGGCCGCGGCACGGACATCAAGCTGGGTGAAGGCGTGGCCGATCTCGGAGGGCTTTTCGTGATCGGCACCGAGCGCTACGAGTCGCG
>CBFGPU010000505.1:0-3084 GCA_965650715.1 uncultured Haloferula sp.
GACCGAGACCGAGCGCAAGGCGACGGAAACGGAGACAGTGGGTCTGCGCGAGACCGAGACGGCCGAGACCAAGAAGAACAACGGTCTTGAGGCCGAGAAGACCGCGAAGACCACCGAGTCCGAAGCGAACGCGAAGAAGATCGCCGACGTCGAAGAAGGACTCAAGGAGTTTGGCAGCATCGAAGAGTTGGTGGACAAGCTAAAGGAGACGCAACAGGCGCTGGAGGGCCTGGATCTTGAGATTGCTTCCTCCACGGCCAAGCAGGCCGACCTCACCAGCGAGAAAACCCGCACGGAAGGCGTGATCAACGCCTACAACGTGAAGAACACGAATTACTCCAGCAAGAAGTCCTTCTTCAGCAGCACCCGGATCAGCGCGATCTACCCGGCCTACGGGTTCGTGACCCTGCCGGTGGGCGGCACCGCCGGAGTGGTTTCCGGATCGCCGCTCGATGTGGTCCGTGACGGTGCGGTGATCGCCAAGCTCCGCGTGAGCTCGGTGGAAGCCGGACGCGCCGCCGCCGAGATCGTTCCCGATACGGTCGCACAAGACACGACGCTGATGGTGGGTGACCGCGTGGTCCCCGGCTCCGAGCCTGTCGCCAAGTGATCCGAAACCAATCCCGATAGCCCGATACCAATTTCCCAAAAGCCCGCTATGAAAGCCATTTTCTACGCCCTCTCCCTTCTGGTCACGGGAGCGGCTGCCTTCTTCTCCTACCAGAACGTTGGCAAGTTCCGCGTCCAGCAGGAGGAAAAGATTGCAACCATCGACAAGAACGATGTCCTGACCAAGAAGAGCGCCAAGCAGCAAACCGATCTCGATGCCGAGAAGCTCGCGCTGGAGACCGCCAACCGCGACCGCGAGGCGGCCAAGCAATCGATCTCCTCGCTCCAATCGAAGGGCAAGGCGCTGGTCCGCGAGATCGCGACGCTGAATGCCACCCTTGAAGAGCAGAAGGCGAAATTCGCCGAGCTTGAGAAGAGCAAGGAGCAGATCAACGCGATGCTCAAGGATGCGGGTGGAGATGTGACCCTTGAAACCCTGCCGCAAACCGTGCAGGAATTCGAAGCGAAGAGAGTCGCCAAGACGAAGGAACTCGAAGAGCTCAACACCGGCAACGAGTCGCTGGAGAAGAATGTCGCCAAGAACCAGGAGGAAATCTCCCGTCTTGCCGAACGTGATGCTGCCCGCGACACCCGCATCCGCCGCAACGCCATGGAGTCCGTGGTGACCGCGGTGAACGAGGACTGGGGCTTCGTGATCATCGGAGCTGGCAGCAACACCGGCTTCACGCCGCAGACGAAGCTGCTGGTGAAGCGCGACGGCCGCCTGATCGGCATGGTCAAGCCTTCCTCGATCGAGCCTTCCCAAGTGGTGGCGGAGATCGATACGGACACCCTCGCCCCGGGCGTGCGGATCCAGCCCGGCGACCGCGTGATCCTTGGCGAGCCTGCCTCCAACTGAGCTGCAACGCCGATCTGAATTTCAATCAAGGCCTCCGCGAGCTTGCAAGCCGCGGGGGCCTTTTTATGTTCGGGCCATGCGATTCCTTCTAGCAATGCTCGCCGTGACCACTGTCCTGCCGCTTGTTTCCTGCACCACGGGCGACGAGGAGGAGGAGCGCAAGCCGGTGGGACCGCCGAGCCAGTCGAGCCAGATCCCGTGGAACCGGCCGGTGCCGGGGCAAGGTGGCGGGGCCTTCGGAGCGCTGCCGCAGCAGCCGCGCCGGTGAGGTTCCGGCGGACGGCTTGGGTGGCCGTTGCGTTTGTGGCGGTGGTTTTGTCGTCCTGCGGGGAGCAGGCGGATCCGCCGCCCGGGCCGGTATCGGGCAAGAGCAGGAAGGCTTGGAATGATCCGCAGCCCGGACAGGGTGGCGGGGCCTTGCATACGCTTCCGAGACAGCCGCGGAGGTGACGCCGTGGGCGGATTGATTTCGGAGCCCGGGGTGGGTGGCAGGACCGCTCTCCGAGCGGTCGGTTTCTGGTGGACCCCTCGACATCCGGCTCCCAACCAAGGATTTCGGCCATCCCCCGCCGGATCTTTCGGAGAAGGTCCCTGCCTTCCGGAATTCTCCGCCAGTTTGGTCTCGGGTCTTGGTGCCTCGCTAGCGGTGGTAAGGCTCGCCGCGGCGGAGGGTGGCGACGCGGTAGAGCTGTTCGAGCAGGACGACGAGGGCGAGCTCGTGCTGCAGGGTGAGGCGGGAGAGGGACCAGACGGCATCGCAGGCTTGGCGGAGATCGGGGGTGTGGCCGTCGGAAGCGCCGATGAGGAAGCTGATCGCCTTGATCTCGCCGCGGAGTTCGAGGGCGGCGAATTTGTCGGCCCATGCCTGGGTGGGGAGGACTTCACCGCGTTCGTCCATGGCGATGCGAAAGGTGCCGGCGGAGCGCTCTAACAGGGCGGCGGAGACGGTGGCGGAGTCGCCGGCCTTCAGGTATTCCAGCTCGTAGCTGCCGTAGCGGGAGAGGCGTTTGAGGTATTCCTCGACGCCGCTTTTGGCGTAGGCGAGGGCAGGTTTGCCGGCAGCGAGGATGCGGACGCGCACGCGGGAAGGGTCCGGCTTCCGGGCCGGGGGCGTCAATGCGCTTTCCCGCTTGTCGTGCACGGGGGTTCCGGGAGAGAAGAATGCGGATGAAATATCTGTCGCTCCTGCCGTTTCTGTTCGTCGCGTGTGCCCATCAGGATCCGCATTCGGAGGCGGCGCATGGCAGGAAGATGATGGCGCTGATCGAGAAGTTCGATCGCTTCGATTACAATGCGAACGGATTGCTGACGCGTCAGGAGATCGAGCAAGGGATCAAGGAGACCGGTGTCGAGGGCGTGGACGCCAAGGAGCTCGATGCGGTGATGAAGTACTACGACGTGACCAAGGACGGTTCGATCTCGCGCTGGGAATCCGAGCATGTCTTGGACAAGCCGGTCCCGGAGATGCATTGAGGGGGGCTTCGGGTGAGGGGGGAACTCCTTGCACCCCGACAGGGAGCATTTGTGCGGGCGGACCACCCGGGATTGCGCTCCGCATGCCTTGGGCTTTCTCCGGGTCGTCTTACCGGGCCTTTTGAGCGACACCGTAAAAAGCA
>CBFGPU010000506.1:0-3083 GCA_965650715.1 uncultured Haloferula sp.
AGGTGCGGGTGCTGCCGATTTCCGACAAGTTCCTGGAGGCTGCGGAAGCTGCCGCCCTGAAGTTGGCCGAGGCGGGAGTGCGGGTGACGGTGGACCGTTCCTCCGACAAGGTGGGAGCGAAGATCCGGAACACGCGTTTGGAACGGGTTCCCTACATGCTCGTGCTGGGTGCGAAGGAAGTGGAGGAGGGGACCGTTTCGGTCCGCCACCGCGACAAGGAGGACCTCGGGACGCGGCCGCTTGCCGATTTTGTCACGGACATCGTGGCGGAGATCCGGGAGCGGAGACTCTGAGCTGCCAAGGGAGCGACCAGCTCTCCGGCCGACCTTTTGGTTATTTTCCCCCGAAAAATCCCGCTTGCCCGGATAGCTCGGGAGTCGTATATACTTCCGCCAGTCGCCCGCGAAGCAGGGATATCCCTCGCCACCGCGCCTCATGCGACTTCCGGCGGAAGCGCCACCTGATGATTTTATTGGAACGATACTCGAAGAATCCGCTGACCGGCCGTTGGAGCCGCTCAAGCGTATGCGGCACCGTATGATCTCCGATCCGGGCCGACGTTCCACGAACCCCTTCGCAGGCGAAGGCGCGGCTTCTCCGTGCCAGCCTGTGTCGCATCGAACCCACGGAGGACAAAGCCATCGCTAAGCCATCAAAAAGTAACTTCAGGGGTCGTCAGCAGCGCGATATGACGCGCGTGAACGACCGGATCCGCGCGCCGAAGGTGCGCGTCGTGCTGTTCAACGGCGACCAGCTGGGGGTGATGAGCTCCCGCGAGGCGCTGGAGAAGGCGAAGATGATCGGGCTCGACCTGGTCGAAATCGCCCCGAATGCCGATCCGCCCGTTTGCCGGATCGTCGACTACGGCAAGTACAAGTACGAGCAGTCCAAGCTGAAGAAGGTGAAGTCGAAGAACTCGACCCGCATGAAGGAAGTGAAATTCCGCGTGGGTACCGGGCAGCACGACTACAACATCAAGATGGGCCGCGCCGAGGGCTTCCTCGATACGGGTCACAAGGTGCGCATGGTTCTTCAGTTCCGCGGTCGTGAGAACGCGCACAAGGAACTCGGCTTCGTGATGATGAAGCGGATCATCGAGGATCTGAAGCAGATCGCCCACGTCGACCAGGAGCCGCGGCTCAACGGTCGTGCGGTCGGGATGACGCTTTCCCCGCTGCCGCAGCATCAGCGCAAGCGGAGGTTCCATCTCTTCCACGGCGAGCTGATGGAAGAAGACGACTTCGAGGACGACGAAGAGGGCGAAGGCTTCGACGAGGAAATCACCAACGACGACACCGCCGAGGTGAAGTCCGAGGCGGAGCCTGCCGAAGAAGCGGCTGCCGAGAAGGAGTGATCCACCGCGTGACTGCGGCCAAGCTCTGGCTCTTCGATATCGACGGCACCCTGGTGGACACCGGGGGTGCCGGGATGCGGGCTTTGCAAGAAGCGGCGGTCGAGTGTTATGGCCGTGAAGGTCCTGCTCTGGATCTGGCCGGTAGCACCGACCTGGGGGTTCTGGGGGGGATTCTCGAGCACTTCGATCTCGAGCATGTCGCCGGCGAAGAGGAGCGCTTTTTTGCGGCCTATCTCCGCCGCTTGGAATGGAACCTGGCGCATGGGGGGTATGCCGGGCGCGTGTTGCCGGGCGCGGTGGAATTGTTAGGCACGCTGGCGGAGAGGGATGATGTGACGGTCGGTTTGCTGACGGGGAACATCGCGGAGGGAGCGGGAGCGAAGATGCGCCACTACGGGCTCGACCGGCATTTCGGGTTCGGTGCCTACGGTTGCGATCATGCCGACCGGAATCTTCTCGGGCCGGTGGCGCTGGAGCGGGCGGCCCTGCATGCGGGGCGGGAGTTTTCGCCGGAGGAGACGCTCGTGATCGGAGACACGCCGAAAGACGTGGCCTGCGCGAAAGCGATGGGTGCGCGTTGTCTGGCGGTGGCGACGGGGAAGTTCAGCGCGGAGCAATTGCGCGCCTGCGGGGCGGACATGGTGGTGCAGGGTCTGGACGATTCCGCGATCCTGCCGGCATTCGGATTGATGTGAGCCGAACGGAAGATCCCCGCCCCGCCAAACCTCGCCCTGAGGCGCCCGGCACCGGCCTTCCTCCATGGAGCCTGCGGCTCCGGAGGACAAATCGCCCGGCAACGAGAATATCCTCTCTTTTGACATCGATTTGACCCGGCGGAATCGCGCTCCCTGCGATGCTGCCGGTGTTATGAAAATTCGAACTGCAATTCTATCCGCGGGCCTCCTCGCGTCGTCGCTGGCACTTGCTCAAAACGCGATCCCTGGTGTTCCGGGTACACCACCTGTGCCGCCGCCTGCGGCAAGCAATCCTCCCCCGGCGGCTCCTGCCCCCGTCGATCCCTTCGTGCGGGAAAAGCCGGGGCAGCCGACCCCGCAACAGCAGGAAGACTGGGTTCCCCGCCACCTCTCGGTCTGCGTCGAGTACTTCTCCCTGGACTTGGCGGATGCCGCCCTTCTCCAGCGAACGGTCACCGACGATGCCAAGCTCTATGCAGAGATCCTCGCGAGGGTGTCGAAGGGAACCGCTACCCAGGAGTATTTCGGGATCGTCTGCGCCCGCTCCGGGGAAAGAGCCACCGTCGAGAACGTCTCCGAGTTCATCTACCCGACGGAGTATAGCTTCTTCGAAGAGGGCGGCGAAAATCGCCAAGCGCCGCCGGCGAAATCCCCACCGGTTCCGCCATCCGCCGCGGCCAATGCACCCGCTTCCCCCGGCAAGCTCCTCGGCACCTCCTTCGAAACCCGGAATCTCGGCTTCACGCTCGAGATCGAGCCGACCTTGGGACAAAACGACGACCGCATCGATCTGCGGATTTCTCCCCAGATAGTCACGCTCGTTGAACGTTCCAAATGGGGAAAGGGCAATCTTGAGGTCGAGATGCCCGAGTTCGAAAGCCAACGCCTGACTCTGGCTCTGACCTTGCGGCCCCGGGTTCCCATGCTGATGGGAACTCCCAGCCGTCCACCTGTTTCCAAGGTGGATCCCGCATCCGCTAAAAAGGTCTGGTTCTCCTTCGTCACCGTGAGTGTTATCAAAGTGTAATGCGCGC
>CBFGPU010000507.1:0-3080 GCA_965650715.1 uncultured Haloferula sp.
CGCGAAATCTGAAAGGCAGGAAGAGGGGAACCCCGGAATACACGGAAAGAGGGTTGGGGGGCGCGGGATGAATGGGATTGGGGTTTTGATTTGGGGGAAGTTGAGGTGGGAAAGATCGCGGGGGAAAAGTCCGGAGACGTGCCCGCGTGAGACACCCCGATGGGACGCCGGGAAGGCAGGGCGTTTTTTTGGTAGGGCCGGCAGCTGGGAACCGTTCCGCATTGTTGCCCATGCGCCTACGGTTGGAGGGAGGGACGCGGGGGGGATTTGAACAAATGGCGCGTCCGCTGGGGCGCGGGAAGAGTGCGCGAGGAGGGCGGGGCCGGCGGCAGGGGACTGTTCCGCATTGTTACCCATGCGCCTACGGGTGGTTCGTCGGTTGGTTGGTTGGTGGGATGTGGAGGCACGAAAAACCCCGCCGCGGCGGGGCCGGGGCGGGGTGAAATGAAGGTGGTGGATGGCTCCGATCAGGAGCGAACTTATTTTATCCTTACCAGGTCTGGACGTCATCGCCGCCGCCGATCTTCTTGTCGGCGCCGTAGCTGTAGGCGATCACGGACTTGCGGATGATGTTGCCCTGCTTGAGGGGGTCTTCGAGTTCGCCGTCGTACTCGGTGTCGATCTTGATGTAGAAGGGATTTCCCCAGGCGTCGTAGAGGCCGTCGGGACGGGCGCCGGAGCCGCCGCTGCTATAGACGAGACCACCCTTGTTCTTGTTCTTGTTCTCCTTGAAGTTGACGAAGGGGATCTGCTTCTTGTTCTGCATCGAGTCGGTGACGTCTTCCTTGCCGAGGAGGATGGTGAGGAGTTCGGCACCGGCTTCGCCGTCGGTCTGCGCTTCTTCGCCCTGGGCTCCGAAGTCAGGGAGGCGGCTGTATTCGCTGTTGAACTTCTCGATGCCCTGCACGAGCTGGTTGGCATCGGTGAGAGTCTGGACCTTCTTGGCCTTGTTCATGGCCAGGTTCGCGGCGCCGAAGCTCATGGCGGCGAGGACCACGATGATGGAGATGACGACGAGGAGCTCGACGAGGGTGAAACCGCCGGCGGCGCGGCGGGATGCGGGACGGGTTTTCATATGGATATCGTCTGCGTTAATGGGGATTTCGTGAAAGAAAGCGGACGGACGGCGCGGTGGCAATCCCGCGTTTCACGACCTATTCTGAGGCTGAAGGTAGTGCAATGGTCCGCGCTGCCAAGCGCTTTTCCCGGTCGCCGGTTGCCACGCGGAGGTTTGCAGTCCATGGTAGGGACCGTATGGATCGAGAAGAACTGCGGGGCGCGCTGCTCCGCGTGATGGGGAGGAAGGGCTACCGCCCGATGAACAAGTCGGAGCTGTCGCGCGAGCTGGACCTTTCCACCCACGACCGGCCCTTGCTGCGGTCGGAACTGGCGGCGCTGACCCGGGAGGGGAAGATCGCGGAGGGGAAGAAGGGGCGGTACGAGCCGGCCAAGTCCGGCGGGCCGAACCACTTGCGGGGAGTGATCCGTTTCCTGCCGCGGGGCCACGCGTGGTTCTATCCGGATGCGGCGGACGCGGAGAACCTGGCGACGGGGATCGACCTGAAGAAGTATTCGCGGCTGCACATTCCCCGGCGGGATACCGGGACGGCGCTGGAGGGGGACCGGGTGACGGTTTCCTTCCATCTCCCCCGCCCTGCCCAGTGGCGCCAGGGTCGGCGGCATGAAGTCGAGGAGGAGCCGGATGCGCGCGGAAAGGTCGAGAAGGTGCTGGAGCGGCGGAGCGGGCGGGTGGTGGGGATCTTCCGGCGGAAGGGCAAATTCGGCTGGGTGGAAACGGAAGACCCGGCGATGGACGGGCAGATCGACCTGAACGGGGATACGACGGCGGAGCCGGGGCAACTGGTGGTGGTGGATCTGGAGCAGTGGGAAAAGCAGCGGACTCCGCGCGGGCGGGTGATCGAGGTGCTCGGCTGGCCGGGCGATGCGGGGGTGGACATCATGGCGGTGATCCACCGGCAGGGCTTGCGGACCTCATTTCCGGAGGAGGTGCTGAAGGAAACACGCAAGGTGGGCGAGGAGGTGGATCCGGCGGAGATCGCGCGCCGCGAAGATTGGCGGGACCGGCTGGTGATCACGATCGACCCGGCGGATGCGAAGGATCACGACGATGCGATCTGGGTGGAGAAGCATGGCAAGGGCTGGACGCTGGCGGTGCACATCGCGGACGTGTCGCACTACGTGAAGCCGAAGACGGCGCTGGACAAGGAGGCCTCCGAGCGCGGGAACTCGACGTACCTGGTGGACCGGGTGCTGCCGATGTTGCCGCCGGAGCTGAGCAACGGGATCTGTTCGCTGAAGCCGGATGTGAACCGTTTGACGAAGTGCGCGGTGATCGAGATTTCCCCGACGGGCAAGGTGAGCAAGTCGGTCTTCTGCGATGCGGTGATCAACAGCCAGGCGAAGCTTTCCTACGAGCAGGCGCAGGCGATCCTGGACGGGAAGCCGGCGCCGGAGGGATCGACGAAGGGGCTGGAGGAGATGGTAAAGGAGGCCTGGGCGATGGCGGCGGTGCTGCGGAAGAAGCGTTTCGCGGACGGGGCGCTGGATCTGGAGATGCCGGAGATCCGGGTGAAGCTGGATGACAAGGGCCGGGCGATTTCGGTGCACCAGGTGGAGCACACGGCGAGTCACCAATTGATCGAGGAGTGCATGCTGCTGGCGAACGAGGCGGTGGCACGGCTGCTCAAGATCAAGAACAAGCCGACGATCTACCGGGTGCACGAGGATCCGGACTTCGGGAAGCTGCACGAGTATACGGAGACGGCGCGGGCGCACGGCTATGAGCCGGGCGATTTGACGAACCGGGCGCACATCCAGAAGTTGTTAGATTCGGCGAAGGGGCGTCCGGACGAGCATCTGATCAAGCTGGGTTTGTTGAAGAGCCTGAAGCGCGCGGCGTATGCGGCGGATCCGCTGGGGCACTACGGGCTGGCGAAGGGCGACTACTGCCACTTCACGAGCCCGATCCGGCGCTATGCGGACCTGGTGGTGCACCGGTCGATGCAGCCTTTCCTGAAGAACCCGCCGAAGAAGGCGGACGCGGTGCCGGGTCAATCGAC
>CBFGPU010000508.1:0-3075 GCA_965650715.1 uncultured Haloferula sp.
GACAGCAAGACCGTCGTGTTCTGGGCCGGCGGCATCTTCTTCGCGAAGGGCTGGCGCTCTTTGAAAGGGTGGAACCTCAACATGTTCACCCTGATCGCCCTGGGCGTGGGGGCCGCCTATCTCTATAGCGCCGTGGCCGTGCTCTGGCCCGGCGTTTTTCCCGCTTCGTTCCGCCATCATGGCGAGGTCGCACTCTACTTCGAGGCCGCAGCCGTGATCACCGTGCTGGTGTTGTTGGGCCAGTTGCTGGAGGCGAAGGCGCGCAGCCGTACGGGGCAGGCGATCCAAGCCCTCCTCGGACTCGCGGCGAAGACCGCTACCCGCATCACCGCGGATGGCAGCGAGGAGCAAGTCGGAATCGACCGCTTGCACGTCGGGGACCGTCTGCGGGTAAGGCCCGGCGAAAGGGTCCCTGTCGATGGCCCGATCGAGGAAGGTTCAAGTCACGTGGACGAATCCATGATCACCGGCGAGCCGCTGCCGGTGAAAAAGCAACCGGGCGACGCGGTGACAGGTGCCACCATCAATCAAACCGGTGCCTTCGTGATGACCGCCGCCCGGGTGGGGGCGGACACCCTGCTCGCGCAGATCATCCGCATGGTGGCAAATGCCCAGCGCAGCCGCGCCCCGATCCAGAAAGTGGCGGATACCGTTGCGGGCTATTTCGTTCCCGCCGTGGTGGTCGCGGCCGTTGGCACCTTCATCGTCTGGTCGGTCTGGGGCCCGGAGCCCGCCATGGCGCTCGGGCTTATCAATGCCGTGGCGGTTCTGATCATCGCCTGTCCCTGCGCTCTCGGGCTGGCCACTCCGGTCTCGATCATGGTGGGCGTCGGTCGCGCCGCGCAGGAAGGAATCCTGGTGAAGGATGCCGGAGCCATCGAGACCACGGAGAAGATCGATACCCTCGTCATGGACAAGACCGGCACCTTGACCGCGGGTAAGCCGGTGGTCACCGGCTTCACCGCCGCTCCCGGCCGCGATGAGTCGTCGGTTCGCTCCGCCGCCGCCGCCTTGGAGGGAAATAGCGAGCACCCCCTGGCCAAGGCCATCGCCGCCCGCGCGGGCGAATCGGATGCGGTGCCGCCGGAAGTCACCGGCTTCGAATCCACCACCGGTGGCGGAGTGTCCGGCACCATCGCGGGTGAGCGCTGGCTCGCGGGCAAGCTTGGCTTTCTCCAGGCGCAGCGAGTGGTCATCCCGGATGCGCTTGCGAAGGCGGCGGAGGCCTACCAGCGGGAGGCGCGGACCCTTGTCTGGATCGCCAGCGGGAAAGAGGCCGTGGCGATCTACGCCATCTCGGATCCGATCAAGGAATCCACCCCCGCGGCGGTCGCGGCCCTCCACAAGCTCGGCATCCGCCTCGTCATGGCCACCGGCGACAACGAGTTCAGCGCCCGCGCCATCGGCCGGGAACTCGGGATCGATGAGATTCACGCCGGGCTTTCCCCGCAGGATAAGATCGCGCTCGTTCAAAAACTCAAGGCCCAGGGCCGCCGGGTCGCCATGACCGGGGATGGGGTCAATGACGCCCCCGCCCTTGCCGAGGCCCATGTCGGGATCGCGATGGGCACCGGCACCGATGTCGCCATCGAAAGTGCCAGCTTGACCCTCGTGAAAGGTGACCTCTCCGGAATCGCGAAGGCGATCGCGGCCAGCAAGGCCGTGATGCGGAATATCCGCCAGAACCTCTTCTTCGCCTTCATCTACAATGTCGCGGGAATCCCGATCGCGGCGGGGGTCCTCTACCCGTTCACCGGCACGCTCTTGAGTCCCATGATCGCCGGTGCCGCCATGTCCCTGTCCTCCGTCTCCGTCATCTCGAATGCGCTTCGCCTGCGAAATCTGAAGCTGGCTTGACCGGCTTTCCGTCCCTCGCCGCGCGCGAGCTGAAAAAAGAAAAGGGTTTCGGCACGGCACGGTGTTTTACCCGACGGAGCGTGAGAAGCACTGCTCCGATCAACCAACCGCAATCAAACGATGAAAACCAGAATGCTCAATCTCGCCGCGGCCCTTTTCGCCGTGGCTTCGCTGGCTCCGGTCGCCCTCGCCGGCCAGGACCACCCGGGCCAGAGACGCACCGCGGGTCCCGCGAAGCGGGCCGATTGCTGCCTCACGCATGAGGCCTGCAAGGGTGTCGCTTGCTGCGCCAGCAAGATGAAGTCCAGTCCCGCCTTGGGAGGAAGAGGATCCCACGCGTCGTTCAAAAAGGTCCGTACCTGCACCTCGTCCTGCCCGGTCGCTGGAGGCGACAAGAAACCCGTCTGCCGCATGGGCTCCAAGGCATAACCTGCCGGTCGTTGGACCGGCCTATCAGCAATTGAGAAATGAACGATTCCGAGTTCGATGACCTGTTGCGAACGGCGAGGGGAGAGGTCCCCTTGCCGGATTCGTTTCGGCACGGTGTTTGGCAGCGGGTCGAAGCGTCCGCCTTCGATCGCGCGGTAGCCCTGCCGTGGTGGCGCTCCGCCGCGGTAGTCGTCCTCCGTCCTTGGAACGCTGCGGCAGGGTTGGCCGCCACCGTCGCCTTGGGACTTTGGTTGGGTGCCGCCACCGCTCCCGAACCCCAGGATGCCAAGTCCGCCTACGCCGAATCGATCAGCCCCTTCGCCCAGGCCCATCGCAAATGAAACGCGGTCTTCTAATCCTGATTCTCGCCCTTGCCGCTGGCCTGGCGGCATTCTTCGGCATGCGCTCTCACAAGATGGGTGCAAGCTACGACGTGCTGCTCGATTCGATGCCCGAACTGGCTTGGATCAAGACCGAGCTGAATCTCAGCGATGAGCAATTCAGGAAGGTTCGCGAGATCCACGCCGCTTACCGGCCCCGTTGCGAGGAGATGTGCCACCGCATCGCCACTACCCGCGACCGCGTCCGCGAGGCAGCGGCGAAGAACCGCGGAATGACCCCCGAATTGGAGAAGGCGATTCGCGAACATGCGGAAACCCGCGCCCAATGCCAGACCGAGATGCTGCGGCACATCTACGAAACCGCCTCCACCTTGGATCAGGATCAGGCATCGCTCTATCTGGAAACCCTGCTCCCCTTCGCCCTGGGATCCAACCATGCCGAGGAGGG
>CBFGPU010000509.1:0-3073 GCA_965650715.1 uncultured Haloferula sp.
CGGCATCCGTAGCGGAGGCGGCGGTTACACCGCGGACGACAATGCGGAGGATGCGGCGCGAAACTACGCCACCTTGGAACAAGAAAAGATCCAGTTGGAGAGCCAGATCGAGACCCTGCTCAAGTACGACGGCCCGCAGCTCATGGCCTACGCCAGCGGCCTCAGCCTACCGGACAACATCATCCCAATCCTCCTGCCTCAGTATCAAGAGGCGAAGCGTAACTTCGACGGCATGCAAAGTTCGGGCCTTGGTCTGCGCCACCCTTCCATGATTGCGCAGGCGAAGGTAATCGAAGGCATGGAAGCGGACCTCGTTGAAGCCGCCGCCAACCTCCGGGAGACTCTCAAGGCAAAGCTCGAACTCTCCAAGGAGCAGCTCACCCGGCTCGAGCAGCGGATGAACCTGAAGAAGGACGAGGCGATCAAGGAAGGTCTGGAGAGCCAGGGTTACAACGACGCCCAGGCCGACTTCGATAGCGCTCAGGAGCTTCTCGAGCAGCTCAAGCTCAAGCAGGTCTCCGATGAGATGGCCGGCAAGGTTTCCGAGGATCCCATCATCATTCACGAGGAGCCGACCCTCTCGCAGGTTCCGGTAAGCCCGAATGTCACGCTCAACCTCGCCCTCGGCGCGGTGGTCGGACTGATCTTCGGCGTCGGTGTCGCATTCTTCCTCGAGTATCTCGATACCTCCGTGAAAACCCTCGAGGACGTCGAGCGCTACCTGCAAGTGCCGGTGCTCGCCGTGATCCCCAAGGATGTTGGCGTGCTCTACAAGCAGAGCGGCATGAGCCCCGATGCGGAGGCCTACCGGATCCTTCGCACGAACATCGAGTTCAACCGCAAGAACCCCGAGGATAATGCGATCACTGTGGTCTCCGGCGGTGCCGGCGAGGGCAAGTCCACCACCCTGGTGAACCTCGCCTACATCTGCGCCCAGGGCGGTTACACCACCCTGATGATCGACGCCGACCTCCGCCGTCCGCGTCTGCACACCTTCTTCGACATCAACAATTCCGTCGGTCTCACCAACTATCTGACCACGGAACTGATGCTGGAAGACGTGATCCTCCAGACCCCGGTGGACAACCTCTACTTCATGCCCTCCGGCATCCTGCCGGCGGACGCCGCGGGGATTCTCAACTCCCGCCGCATGTCCGAGCTGATCCAGGACGTGAAGCAGCGCTTCGACCTCGTGCTCGTGGACTCCCCGCCGATCCTCGGCGTGAGCGATGCCTCGGTGCTCGCGAGCGAGGTGGACCTCACCATGATCGTCGTCCAGCACCGCAAGCTGCCGCGCAACATGCTCATGCGCGTGAAGCAGGCCGTGGAAAACGTCGGCGGCCACGTCATCGGCGTCGTGCTGAACAATGTGGACGTCCGCAGCGACAGCCAGTATCAGTACTACACCAGCTACTACACCTACTACGCCCCGGCGGAATCCCAGTCGATTCCCTCCGGCAGCCAATCCGGCGCTGCTCCCGCCGCATCCCCGCAGCCTCGCCCGTCCCGCCCCTCGAAGCGGGACGACTCGAAGCAAGACCTCTACTGATCCCCGAAAGCCATCGATACCATTCCATGAAGCGTTTTCTCGTCTTTATCGCCTGCCTCTTCGGCTTGGCCGCCATGGCTTCCGCCCAGGTCGCCATTGCACCGGGACAAGCCATCGACATCCGCATCTCCGGGGTTCCCCAAGAGGAGATGAGCGTCGTTAACAACACCTACCCGGTGTCGGAGCAAGGCACGATCCGCATGCCCTTCATCGGGACGATCCGGGCTGCAGGGCTCAGGCCGGAAAGCCTCGCCGCAAGCATCGAGGCCGCCTACCGCTCGGCGCAGATCTACACCCACCCGACCATCCAGGTGCTCTCTTCCTCCGACGAGACGCTCAAGGAGCTGACGGTCACCGTCGGCGGCTATGTGCGCACTCCGGGTCCAGTGAAATACGTCCGCGGCCTCACACTCTACAACGCCGTCCAGGCGGCCGGAGGGGCGAACGAGTTCGGGGCCATGAACCGCGTCGGTCTGATCCGCGGTGGTCAGCGCAAGGAATACAACCTCAAGCAGACCAAGTTCATGAACATCCTCGTCGAGGCGGGCGACACGATCGAGGTGCCGCAGAAGAACTGGAGAGGACAATGATTTCCCCCTGATGCGCCGGGAACGGTCCGCGATCCGATTGCTTGCCGGGATGGCCTTGATGGCCGTCCCGGCGATTGCTTTCGGTCAGGAGCCGAAAATCCGGACCTGGGTCGATTCCCTCGCCAGCGAGAATTTCCTCGAACGTGTCGAGGCTCGCGAAAAGCTCCTCGAATGGGGGCGCAGGAATCAGGCCCGCGCCATGGACCTCCTTTACACCGAGTATGGTGCCGCCACGGATGCGGAGGCCCGCATCCTCCTCCGGGAGGCGCTCCGCGATCTGGTGGTGGAGGACTATTTGAGGAACCACGGCGAAGGCTACGTGGGTGTCCGGATGCTGGAACTCAATGTGGCCGTGTCCGGAGACCAGGTGCCGCGCACGGGCGTCCAGATTATCTTCGTCGAGCCCGGGAGCCCGGCCGACCGCGCCGGACTGGTCGTGGGGGATGTCATTGTCTCGCTCGACGGCCTGCGCTGGAGCGGCCCCGGTGCCACCGACGCCTTCACCAACGCGGTCCGCAAGCGCAAGCCCCGGGAGACGGTGAAGCTCGGGATTTTACGCAATGGTGAAATGAACGAAGTCTCCGTCGCGCTCGGAACCCGCCCGCTGGGTGCCCTCGAGAGGCAGGATCTGTTGTGGGCCAATGGCATGCCACCCGTCCTCCCGGATCCCGGCGAGGCCGAGGAGAAGGGACGGGAACGGATTTTCCGGACTTGGCTCGAGCGCAAGCGGGTGCCGAAAAAGGTGCCCTGAGCCGCCTTCGCCGGGTTTAAAAAATCGACAATTCCTTCCGGCATGCGACGCTAGAAAGATTGTTACGCCCCGGTTTTCTCGACCCATGAAATTCTCACGCATCCGCAGCGCCGTCATGGCGGTTGGTCTAACGGCTTCGACCCTCACCGCTTGCGCGCAGCAGGCGGACTTCGACGAAGTGGG
>CBFGPU010000510.1:0-3070 GCA_965650715.1 uncultured Haloferula sp.
GGGATACGAGAGCGTGAGCTCCGACCCGACGCGCTCCAGCGAGGTCGGTGTCCAGTCGGGAGCGAGTGGATCGGCGAGGTTGAGTCCTTCGTAAGCGTGGAGGTCGTCGAGGTTCACCGCTTGGTTGCCCGTGCCGCTGCCGTTGGTTGCGATGCTCAGGAAGTGCGTGATCGGCATCTCCGCCTGCCGGCGGAAGTGGAAGGTGCCGCCGAGTTGGACCGGTTCCGGATGGATGCCGCCTTGGACAAAGGCGCGCCAGGTCTGGCCGCCGGAAGCGGCACCGCCGTTATAGGCGACGAGCCAGACATTGTACCACACGCCGCTTTCCAAGGCCGGGCAAGGACTGCCGCCAACGGTTCCGCGCACGAAGGATTCCGCGCCGGCGGGACCATCGAAGAGATCGGCGATTCCTCCCGACGAGATCCGCAGTTGCGGTGCGAAGTCGTTCTCGGTGTAGAGCGAGGCATCGGGTGGATCGGTGGCGCTGGCTCCGAAGCTGTGCTTGAGATCGGTGCCTTCCAGTCGCATGCGGAAGAAGAGCGTGAGCGTCTTGCTGACCTGGGTGAGGAAGGGCAGACGCTTCGCCGCGATCGCATTGGGATTCGCCGCCGCGGAAGAAGAAGCCGCGCGGCGGAGGTAGCGGTTGCCGGATGGCTCGGTCACGATGCTCACCGACTGCGCGGCCAGTGCGGGAAGCTCCCATGAGGCCAAGGGCGAGGGTCCATCGAAGTGATCGACGAGACGCCAGTCCGCGACCACCGGGTCGGAGGGGTTCACGTGGCCGGTATCCACATAGATGTCGTCGAAATAGATCTCGGTGCCCGCCGCCAAGCGCCAGTAGAAGGTGCGGAGCGGGGCCGAGATGCCCGCGGTGAACTTCACCCCGGTCTTCACGAGCGTCGGCACGCCGTAGATACCGCCCTTCACATACACGTCGAAGCGATCGTTCGATGTACCGCTGCCATTATCCACCTGCAGCCATACGGAATACCAAGTCTTAGGAGCGATATCGAAGGCGGAGGCGAAGCTGCCCGCATCGTTGACCTCGATCCGTCCGGGGTTCGTGGAGGTGGATCGCATCTGCACCTTCAGGCTCGTGGAGCTGGTCGGCTCGCTCTGCTCGCTGAGGCCCCAGCGGTGATCGTGGTTCTGGTCCACCGTGCAGAAGCGGAAGTGCACCGTGCCGCGGCCACCGTCCGGGATCTGCGGGATGGGGATGCTGGCATTGAGCAAGGTGCTGCCCGCCGAGCGCAGGCGCATCACCCGGTTGACCGCGCCTTCGGTGGGATCGTTGACCACCTGCACGGAGGTGCCGGATGAGGAGAGGTTCATCGCGGGCAAAAGGCCGTCCTCGAAGTTGCCGAGGATCGCCCAGTCGTCGTGGTCGCCCCAGGGCGGGATATTGCCCTGGGTGGTGTCCGGCTTGATGCGGTAGATGGTGCCGTTCTGCTTGGAGAGCAGGTAGAGCTCGCCCTCCTGGTCCTGGCCGATGCGGAGGTCGGCGCGGCTGGCACCGAGCATCGAGCGGAAGGTGGTGGCCACTCCGTTGGTTTCCACCCCGAGCCGTTTCGGCAGGGCGGGAGTATCGCCGGTGCCGGCGGACGTCTGCGGATTCATCGCGGCCTCGGGCAGGATGAGAAGGTCGCCGCTCACGATGTCCCCGCAGAGATACTGGCCGTACAGCTCAGCGATCGCGCTGCCGCGATAAACGAAGCCTCCCGCCACCGCGGCCCTGCCTTCCGAGTGGTCATACTGGCTGACCGGATAGACATAGGGGGCAGGATCGGAAACGGGGAGGGGATAGACGTGGGTCTTGTCCGTGTAGTCGAAGAGATAGGCACCCTCGCGCTGCGGCCAGCCGTGGTGGGTGCCCTTGGTCACGACCTCGATCTCCTCGATGGTGCTCTCGCCGATGTTCCCGCAGAACATCTTCCCGCTGCCACCGCGGTCCCAGGAGATGCGGTGCGGGTTCCGGAAACCATAGGCGTAGATCTCGCGCACGACCGGGAAGCCATCGCCCGGAGTCGGATCGGCGGCGGTCACGAAGGGATTCGCGTTCGATGCCCCGGAAGGGATGTGGTACTTGCCGTTTGCGGAGAGGGTGAAATTCGCGGCGCTCTGGCCGCTGGCGAGCACCGGCGCGATGCGGTGGATGGCCCCCAGCGGCGAGTCGATGCGCCCGATATTCCCGGGCTGGTCGAGCACGATCGAACCGCCATCGCCGAAGCAAATGAAAAGGCAGCCGTAGTTCTCCTCGCCCGGGCTGGCGGTCGGGTCGAACTCGATCTCCTGGACATCGTGGAAGTTGTAGGGGAAGCCGACGCGGAGAATCTCGCGGCGGGTGAAGTTCGCGGGCGAGAGGGTGATCGAGGCCGCCGCTGGATTGGCCATGGTCCACTCGGTGATGATTCCGACCTGCGACAGGTCATCGGTGCCCGGCCCGACGAAGTCCGGCTCGATGCTCCCGGCGTTCTCACTGTGGGCGGTGTAGAATTTCCCGTAACCGGGCGACCCGGCCTGGCGGAACTCCGGGTGGAAGGCGAAGGAAGCGAAGCCGGTGCCGAGGCCCGGCGTGTGGATGAAGCCGGGGAAGTGGGCGGCGAGGTCGAGGAACTGGCTGGCCGAGGTGGCGCTGGTGCTGGAGATCACCCAGAGCTTGCCGCGGAGATCGTTGCAGAAGAGCCGCGGATCACCGGGGCAGGGCTTGAGATGGTTGATGCGGGCCTTCGGCGTGGAAGTGCTGCTGGCCGGGATCGTGAGCCACGACTTCACCTCTACGCTCACGCCGGAGGGGAGTATCACGGGCTGGGGATTCGACAACGCGGCGGCCCCGGCGAGGGGGGCGGCGAGGGGAGCACCCGCCATCGCCAGCGCGAGAAACGCGGCGATCCTGGCGGTCCGGTGTTTGGTCCCTCGGGCGACAAGGGGGATCAATGAAACCACGAGCCAATTGTTCCAAACTGTTTTAAATCAGGCAAGGTGAATGGTCTAACACTTTGCTACACAGGGTGGATGCAGCAGAATCGGGGTGGAAAAGGGCTCTGTCGCTGGGGCCCCCCCCCCGGCGGAG
>CBFGPU010000511.1:0-3063 GCA_965650715.1 uncultured Haloferula sp.
GATGTTCATGCATCCGGATCTCGGCCACCGCGAACTGATCGAGCGGACCTTGCATGAGCAACCGCTCCAGCACATTCCGGGCACGCACTACGCCTACTCGAATTTCAGCTACTGCCTGCTCGGCCGGATCATCGAAAAAACCACCGCGAAGCCTTACGAGGATTTCATTCGCCAAGCAGTCCTCCAGCCCTCCGGCATCACCGCCATGCAGATCGCCGGCAATACCCGGGAGGAACGAGCGAAGGACGAGGTGATCTACTACGATGGCGAGCACCCCTACGGCATGAACGTCCGCCGCATGGATTCCCACGGCGGCTGGATCGCCTCCGCGGAGGATCTCACGAAGTTCCTCGTCCACACCGGCAAGACCGCCGGCATGCTGAGACCCGCGAGCATCGAAACGATGACCACCGCACCCGCCTGCCATTCCGGCTACGCATGCGGCTGGGCGGTGAACGACTCGCGGAACCGCTGGCACAATGGCAGCCTTCCCGGCACCTCCTCCATCGCGGTCCGCACCTCCGGAGGTTTGTCTTGGGCCGCCCTCACCAATGTCCGCCGCGAGGGCATCGACCTCGCCCTTGACCGGATGATGTGGCAGATGGCGAAAGCGGTGCCTGTATGGAAGGCCTGAGAAAGCTCCACTCATGAAACCGCTCTGCACCCTCCTTCTCCTTTCCTCCATCGCCCTCGCCTACGAGGACCCCGCGCCGAAACGCTACGACCTGCAAGCCCGCGCCAGCGCCATCGATCCGCAGGCCAGGGAGCATCCCGACATTTCCTTCGTCTTTACCAAGGGCGGCAAGCCCGCCGATCAGCAGCACGCCTGCGTCGATACCCGAGCGCCGGACCAGGGCAAGCTGGTAATCTGGTTGATGGGTCACAACCAAGGCCTCTTCGAGCGCGTCTCCGGCTACGGTCTCCACGCGATCCAAGTCCACTACGCCAATGGCTGGTTCCCGAAGCTCTATTCCGGCACACCTCCCGCGGACGATCTCTACCTCTCGAAGATCCGCCTCGAAGCCGCCACCGGCGAGGACCTGAGCGACAAGGTGACGATCCCCAAGCCCGACAGCATCATGGGCCGCTCGGTCGAATTCGTGAAATGGCTCGACCGAGAAAACCCGCAGGGCGCGTGGCAGCAGTTTCTAACAGATGACGGCAAGGACCTCCGCTGGGAGAAGGTCATCCTCAGCGGCATCTCCCACGGCTCCACCACCGCCGCCCGCATGGCGAAGCACGTGAAGGTCGAGCGCGTCGTCATGTTCTCCGGTCCGCGCGACCAATACGAAGCCTGGCAAGCCCTGCCCTCCGCCACCCCCGCCAACCGCTTCTTCGCCTTCACCCACATCCTCGACGATGGCTGGAAGAACGACCACTACTGCCGCTCCTGGCAAATGCTGAAGCTCCACGACTACGGTCCGCTGGTGAATGTCGAAAACACTTCCGCGCCCTTCGGCAACTCCCGCCGCCTGATCACCGATGCCGATGTCAAAGGCGACGCCAAGCGAGCCCACAGCGGCGTCGTCCCCGGCGGTGCCGCCCCGAAAGACGCCAACGGCAAATACCTTCACGAGGAAGTCTGGCGTTATCTCTTCACCCACCCCATCGATCTAACGGGGGAAGCCGCCCCCGCCAACCCCGGTTGCCGGATGGACCATCGCACCAAGTAGCCCCAAAAGCGCCGCAGCCGCATTTCGTCTGATGGTTGAAAGATTGGTGATCGATGATTTCCTGTTCCCCTACCCCAGTTCCCTCACCACCCTTGCCGGCACCCCCGCCACGACCACGTCATCCGGCACGTCCCTTGTCACCACCGCGCCCGCCGCGATCACCACGTTGTTCCCGATCGTCACCCCCGGATTGATCACCGCGTGCCCGCCGATCCACACATTGTCCCCGATCGTAATCGGCTTCCCGAATTCCAGCCCGCTTACCCGCGTCGCCGCATCAATCGGATGCGCCGCGGTGAAAATCGAAACCCGCGGCGCGATGAAGCAATTGTGCCCGATCCTCACCTCGCACACGTCGAGGACGATCAGATCGTAGTTCGCGTAAAAATTGTCGCCGACATGGATGTTATA
The DNA here is from genome assembly GCA_965650715.1 of uncultured Haloferula sp. GTDB lineage: Bacteria > Verrucomicrobiota > Verrucomicrobiia > Verrucomicrobiales > Akkermansiaceae > Haloferula. The sequence goes on from CBFGPU010000511.1 coordinate 2,085, forward strand.
TCCGTAGTCGCATCGGAAAACCGGCTCCACGAAGGCATTCGCTCCGCAGCTCCCGAGCAGCTCCCTCAATACCCCCTCCCGCTCCGCCATCTCGTCCTCCGTCGTCGCATTGAAACGCCGGCACAGCGCCTTCGCCCGTTGCCTTTCCTCGAAAAGCTCCTTGCCGGAAGCCTGATATAGCCCGCCCGCCAACATCTTCTCTTTCTCCGTCCTCTGATCCATCCCGCGACCCTAGGCCACGTCGGCGGACTCGCAACGGATCAAGCCACACGCGGAATGCCCGCCACGCGAGCGCCGCCGCGAGTAACGAAACCACCGACGCCCCATAGTACGGCAAGCCCGGCACCTGCACCGTCCGCTCTTTTACAACGACGTCCTCCTCACCGACCCGGTCCTTCTCCATCCCTCCCTTCCCACCTCGCCGGCGCAGCCGCACCTCGATTGATGATTGAAAGATTGGTGATTGATGATTGGTCATCCACCCCATGACCCGCTTCGCCTGCCTCTTCACCTTCCTACTTTCGCTCTCCCCTCTCCACGCCGAACCCGCTCCGCCCGCGTCTCGCGAAACCGCCGCATTCGGAGCGGCCTTCGAAAAACAAAACGCCATCGGCACCTTCGTCCTCCTCGACCCTGCCGCGGACACCATCCATGTATGGAACCCCGAACGCGCCCGGACGCGCTTCATCCCCGCCTCCACCTTCAAGATCGCCAATTCCCTGATCGGTCTCGACACCGCCACGGTCAAAAGCCTCGATGAGGTCCTCCCCTACGGCGGCAAGCCGCAGCCCTTCAAGGATTGGGAACAGGACCTCCCCTTGCGCGAGGCGATCAAGGTCTCTTCCGTCCCCGTCTTTCAAGAGCTCGCCCGCCGCATCGGCCAGGAGCGCATGGCCAAGGGGGTGAAGTCCCTCGGCTACGGCAATGCCGACACTGGGAAGGTCATCGACCGCTTCTGGCTCGACGGCCCGCTGACGAT